>JAEWUR010000117.1 GCA_023397045.1 Planctomycetota bacterium | reverse complement strand
GGTGTAGAGTATCAGCGCCATGATGATCGCCGCGATGATCGTCAGCAACGTGCGAAACATGCCCAACTGCCGGCGGGATTTGTCCACCATGCCTTTCAACAGAAGTTCGTTCTGACCTTCCTTGGTGAAGACCGACACGTCGCCCCATGATGTGATTGTTTCCATGACCGCCTCGACACTCGCGCCGGGCGCAACGCGAACGACCACCGCGCTCAGTTCAGGCGAAGCCACGGCGGGCAAGTCATCCGCCGGCCGGGAAAGCCGTTCAACCAGCAACGGCTGGCTGAGAAACACATCATCTTTCCACCCTCGCTGTTGCCGCGCCGCCCGCTCCAAGCGGATCGCCTCGTTTGGCTTATCGAATTGAATCGCCTGGGAGTCCCAAACCGTGACGAAGACCATGCCGTCGCCCGCGCTGCTGGCCATGCCGCTGGTAATGCCGACGACCGTGTAGGTTTCCTTGCCCAGTTTGATGCGTTCGTGCAGTTGCAGCCCAAGCGTCTTGTCGGCGATCATCTCATAGTGGTTTTGACCCAATGGTCGGCCTGCCATAAGCGGCAGCCACTCGCCCTTGTCCTGCGGCCAACTGAGTCCCAAGACCGACATGCGCAGTGGCTTGCCATTGTGCTGCCGTTGGATTGTGTGGAAGACAAACTCGCGGGCGGATTCAACGCCGGGAACCGCCAGCACACGATAGGCCAAGGTCAGGGGCACCCGCGAAATCTCGGCGAACGGGCCACGGGTGTCCCGCTGGACGACCCAAAGATCGGCCCCGATCCGCTCGACCAGCAGCGTGGCGTCTTCGACCAAGCCGCGATAGATGCCGCCCATGCCCATGACGATCATCAACAGCATTCCGATGCCGAACACGGTCAGGGCGAAGCGGCCGAAGTTGTGCTGGATGTCCTTGGCGGCGAGGTTCATGGCACCGTAATCCTCCGTCCCTCGATCGCCATGTTCTTGCCGTCGGCGGGCAAAATAACGAGATCACCCGGCTCCAAACCAGCGGTGATCTCAACGGTTTCCTTACCGCTAAGTCCAAGCGTCAGACTACGCCATGCGGTATACTGTCGCTGACGAACCAGTACGCCCGGCTTTCCGCCGCGCCAAAGAACGAATTTTGTGGGCAGCACGGTGACTCCGGTCTTGCGGGCTGTTTCGATGTAGACTTCGGCACGCTGCCCGACAGCCCAATTCTTCGGCAATTCCAGGACGTGAACGTCCACGACGAACTCCCGCGTCTCGCGGTCGGCCTGGCGTCCAAGCCTTGCCACTTCGCCGCGACAGGTTTTCTGGTTGGCTTCCGAGCGAAACACAACCCGCACCGGCTGCCCGACGGCGACCCGAGACATCTCGGTTTCATCGACCCAGGCGCTAATCCACAATTCCTTGGTTGAAATGAGGCTCAGCACGGCACTGCCCGGAACAGCAATGTCGCCAGGATCACGTTGCCGCTGCACAATCAGCCCATCACACGGTGCGAGAACGGCGGTGTCCTCCAACAGTGCCTTGCGAAAGGCGAGGTTTCTTTCCGCCGCAATCAACTGCTTGCGGGCTTCCACCAATGCGGCGTCGGTGCGGGCAACGCCGGCTTGTGCGGTTTTCCATTCAGCGGTGGCTTTGTCTACGTCAGACTGACTGATGGCGCTTTTTGGCAGCAGTGCCAGCCCACGTTTGTATTCCGCACTGGCCTGCTCCAAGACGGCTTGCGCCTGAATGCGGTCGGCCTCCAGCCGATTGAGCGTGGCCTTGGCGACATCGACCGTCGCCTGCGCCATTTCGACCTGCGGCTTCAGTTCCACATCGTCGAGCCGGGCGAGCACTTGTCCCGCTTTGACCGAATCGCCCATATCCACCAAGACTTCCTGAAGACGGCCCGAGATTCTTGGACTGATGGTGGACTTGAAATGGGCTTCCAGAGTGCCGGTGCCCATCACTTCCGCAACGATCTCGCCACGTTCGACCTTATGTTCGACAACCGGTACGGGAGCGAACCTGAGCCAATAGACGATCCCGCCAATCAGAGCGACGACGAGGGCCAACTTCGCGGCACGCCATAGCCACCGACCCGCGAGGCTTCTGAGTCTGCTCATTGTCGCCGACTCCTCTTCTCTTCCGAATGCGCATTGCCACAACTCTTGCGGATTCGCTCTGAACACTGGCATGATTCGGCTGGACCTGGGGCAAGAAGACCGTCGATCTGCTTGCGCCACCTATCCAGTGTTTTGCCTTTCAGGCGGTAATGCACGTAGTAGCCCCGTTTCTCGTCGATCAACAGCGCCGCATCCCGCATTACTCGCAGGTGCTGCGACACCGCGCCCTGCGTCACGTCAAGATGCGCAGCGATCGCGCCCACGCAGAGCGTGCGGCCCCTTAGAATCTGGATGATCCTGAGTCGGGTTCCAACGGCCAGGATTTTCAGAACCTGCGCCAGCTCGTCTGTCTTGTGTGCCATATATTAGCCTCCACTAATATACTATTCCACCATGTATCATTTGTCAACGGCAGAAGAGTACATTGCAGTGCGAGCATGGACTTCGGTGGCATCAACACTATCACGCGGCGACGCTACTGCAACGATGCAGCAAGTTCGACCACGATGCCAAATGCCCGGTCCAGGTCGAAAGCCACATAATCCGCTTCACGAAGCACGGGGCGTAGTTGGCTTTGCACCTGTCTTTTCAGAACTTGGTGTTTTGCGTCCGATGTGTCGATGAGATCGTTGTCGGGGACGGCCAGCGTGCTGCGCACGAGGCCAATTACTCGCGGATCATTCGTGCGTAGACGGCCTGACCAGACGCCGTGGTCAATGTCGTAGAAGTCCCGGATCGCCGGCTCACGACGGGTAAGAGCCGCCCGCAGCTTCTCGCAGTAGGTTTCGCGGCACGATAACACCGGAACTGCAACTGCGGCAATTGCCTCTGCTTGTCGGAAGGGGTCGATAAGCAACGTGCGCGCCGGCAGGCGTTCCACGGGTTCCAGAATCGGCTCCCGGATCGAGAACTCCACCTTGATAGACTCGTCTTGGGCGGTCACTACGGATTGATAGCTCAGGCTCCCGATGTACTGGGGCGAGTTGTTGAAGCCCCGACGGGGATCGACGACCTTGAAGCAAGCGAGCCGTTGCGGCAGTTTCGCCAGATGTCCCTTCATCGACACGATCATCTTGTTTCGCTGAGTGCGGGCGACTCCAATAGGAACGGAGTAGGCGAAGTCCAAGTCCTCGCTCATCCGGTAGAAATCGCTGTGGACCTTGCTCAGGCACGCCCCACCCTTGAACGCCCATTGCGGGCTGGATGCGGCACGGAACGTGTCAATGGGTTTGAGACAACTGCGGTACGAAATTAGTGTCGCGCGGTAGTTGTAGCATACGGGGTTCCGGCCCATCGGCCGGAGGGTTGATCCA
>JAEWUR010000113.1 GCA_023397045.1 Planctomycetota bacterium | reverse complement strand
CCAAAGACCAATCCCGTCCCGACGACGAGTTGGCGACACCAACCGCGTGTATCCTTGATGTGAATCGCGTTTTCGCACGCCATGTGTTCCATAAGGCTATCGCTTCTCTTGCTCTCCTGCATCTCTGGGCTTGTCAAGAGTCATCTGACCAGGACCGCTCCGCTTCTTCTGTTCCCTGAATAAAAAGCCGGCCGCGAGCAACTCAAATGGCAACATGATGAAGACACTTCTTTCTTGCCATAGGACCCATAGATATGTGAATTGCGACACCTCGGTAATTCGTCCCCCAGGGTCTGGAGCAAGACGGGTCCACAAGAAGTAGTGGCCATTAGCAATATGGTCCGCCCCTCCTCCGGCAAGTTGCGTGATACACAAAAAGCTTGCAAAGTTGGTCACCCCCAATAGGACGAATAGCACTGAACACCATACGAGAACCGATCGCATTGTTGTCGTCATTCGTTAGCGAGTTGTTTCCATGAGTGAATACGCCCAGTGTTCATTGGACCTGCGCGGAAGAAGCCTCTCAAATTGCCTTTCTGAGTCATGTGTCCTTTCCTTTTGGAAGGATAATCTGTCGCATGGAGGTCTGTTCTATCCTATGTGGAAGTTTGGCAGCCGATAATCGCGAGGAAATCTGCCTGGCGTGATCTGGCAGCAGTTCGCCGAACGCGGCATAGCCACCATTGATGAGGATGCGACGTATCTCCAGTAGGTTTTCGCCGCCGAGACTTGGTGCGAGATCACGGAATGCCCGGATTTGGTCCAAAGTTGGATTCGAGACGGGGTCTAATACGATGTAGTTCAGGTGTTGAAATACTGTGCCGGGAAGCACGTGGGCGCCAGGATCGTTTCGTTTTGGCGGACGGTGTAGCATAGTCGACGGTTGTGATTCTCTGATCGGCTTCCGTGATTCGCTGTTCGGCGGTAACGCAGACAATCTACCTTTCTCTTTTTTCGTCTCTATCATTTGACACTGTGGGAGCAAGTTTTCTAGCATCATCTTTGACGCCGAAGCGGATCAATGCGACTTTGGCTGCACGTAAACGCGCAGTATTGTGTTCGGGGAAAACAGGTTTTCCGTCATGAACGATCACACCTTCGGCCGCGACGATTTTGCGCAGGGCAGGCACGGCGCGGGGATCGCCGATTTCGCCGAGGGCCTCGATGGCAATTGGATAGGCGATATCTTGCAGAAGCGTGGGCACGGCGTCCTTCGCCTTCATCTCGCCCAAAATAAACACGGCCTGCTCGTACAGTTGCTCATCAAACCACGCCGACTTGACACCTTCGATCAGGACTGGAATGGCGCGATCGTCGCCGATCCTCCGGAGAGCTTCGAGGATATTGGAGTCGGCTTCTCTTCGCTTCACGCGCTCGAGTAATACCGGAACCGCCTTCCGGCATTGCGACTCTCCGAGGGCGGTGATTAAGTTTTCCGTCGCACAGGATGAAACCGTGACCGAAATGTCGTTCCGAGAGTCAGTGTGTTCCAGCCCGGTCACAGCCCGGTGGTCGGAAAAGATCGCCAGGAAGAGTTCTTCCAACCACGCCGGCGGTTTTTGCTTCTGCCCGTCAGGCATCGGAGTGACACACTGGCAATACGTTGCCCAGAGGGCGTTGTGTAGGCTAACCACGGCTCGGCCGTCGGTGTCCTTCATGGTGTCCAGAAGAAGCATTGCCGCTTCTTCACTTCCCGAGGCGGCAGCAACGCTGGCCAGCAGCAGTTTCATCGGCATTGCGGGTTGATCTCGCATGCGCCGTTCGAACTCCACACGTACGCCGTCCGGCTCGTAGATCTTCAAAATGTCGAGCAAGGGCCGATTGGGACTGTACACAAGCATATCGCCATGGCTCAGCTGCGGAAAATGGACGGGAAAGGGTACCTTCGCTCGGAGGCCGAGGTTTTCTTGTGGAGACAGGTCTATCGGTCGCGGTGGCGTTTCCAACACGCCACTCCAACGTTCGGTGCTGCTTGCATCTGGTTGTCGCAGGGCAACTTTCACGTTCTTCGGTTCACCCACGTTTTCCGCGTCATAACCGCCGACCATCGCGATGCAATCTTCGCCCGGTTTGAGCATAATCGTGGGGTACTCGGCACGCTGTTGCTCCGGTGCAGCTTGTTCTTGCCCGGACGACTGCTGTAAAAAGGCCATGTGTGAATCTGGATTGCGAGACCTGGGGGGAGGATCATCCCAGAGATCGACAGCCGCCATCGGTCGCCATGGACTCGATCCTTCCTGGACGTATGCATCGAAAAGACATTTACTTTCTTCGTTGGAACTGTTGGCAGTTGGTACGACCAACGCGTGATCCGATACGTTTTTCAGGCGGACGAAGAATAGCATGTCCGACCAGACAAATTCGATTCTCGCCGCCAGTCCGTTGGCGGGCGTTGACCAGTGGAGGAGCGTTTCCACGTCGGCATTCGTGGACGCGCGTTCGACGGGCTTCGGCTTGACGGTCTCCCGAATCACGCGTTCGAGTCTCTCCACATCGGTTTGCCAATTCGTCACAACAGGTCTGATGAACTCTGTGATTTCGCGTTCTCTTTCCGGCTGCCCGTGCGTAGGCATCGCGAAGATAGTGCCAGGAAGGCTGATTCCACCATGAGTCGTCATCCCGTATAGGGTTGAACCGTCAGGGGCAAGAGTGAGCGTGCTGCCAACGTGGACACGATCGCGTGCGGTGAATGACACCAAGTTCGTCAAGGTGCCGCCGGCCGCAGGAATACCGAAGACTGTGCCGGTGTTATCGGCTCCGCCCTCGTAGGTCATCCCATACAGTGTCGAATCACAGAGAGTCAACCCGCCCGCCGGCGGTTTGCCGTTACGTCCGGCGAATGAAGCAAGTACCGTAATGTCTCCGCCGTCTGTTGGGACGCTGAAAACGGTCCCCATCCCTCGAACGCCCCCAAGCCATGTCGTGCCATACAACGTCGAACCATACAGCGTAAGGCTGTTTTGCGGAGCGATACCGTTACGACCGTTGAAAGAGGCCAAGACGGTAATAGCGTCTCCGTCGGTCGGTATCGAGAAGATCGCCCCCTGGCCGCTTGCGCCTCCCTGGGTTGTTGTCCCAAAAAGTTTCCTGCCATTAAGCGTTAGACTTCCCGTCGGATGGGCGCCGTTGCTGCCCTCGAATGACGCAAGAACTGTCGGTGGTCCTCCTTCAATAGGAACCCTGAAGACCGTGCCGAGGTTCTTGCTGCCGCCAACTGCCGTCGTGCCGTACAACGCCGTCCCGTCGGCGCCGAGCGTCAGACTGCCTTGAGGCTTCGCCCCATTGACTCCATCGAACGACGCGAGGGTCTTGAACGTATGATCGTCAACGGACAGGCTGAACACAGTGCCTTTGTCGTGGGCTCCACCAGCGGACGTCACTCCGTAGAGAGTCGCGCCTTTGAGTATCAGACCACCCGATGGATGCGCGCCGTTGGCAACGTCAAATGATACCAAGATCTGGGGATCGCCTCCTTCGACGGGAATGCCGAAGACCGTCCCCCGGTTCTGGACGCCGCCGTAAAGGCTCGTCCCATAAAACGTGGAGCCGCGAAGCGTCAGACTGCCCGGCGGGTTGCAGACGACGTTTTTGGCGGCGTCCGTTGAATCTGAATGTGAAGAATCTGGATCGCGGGTTGGCTGCGTGAAATCGTCGATTTGCGATGCTTCGGGAAGCTTGACGAGGTAGAGGCGGTAGTGCGGCGCCGTCCTCGTATCAATCGCCGTCATGGTAACGAGGTAGCCCTGTTCGCTGTAGCCTTGCGACAGGCTCTGTCCCGAAATGCCTTCAACCGGATAGAGCCTGTCCAAGCGATATCTGTCGAACGTCGGCCCGTCTGCCGTGAGATGCTGCAAACCCGAAATGGTCCAGGCATAGACCGAGCCGGGCTTATCGCTGAAAAGAAACGTGTCGCATTTTGCCCGAGGAATCTTCAGTTTCTGCACAATCTTTCCGTCTCGCCATAGCTGATAGGTATCTTGGATCGGCCCTCGTATTTCGCACAACCACACGTTTCCGGCTTGGTCGGCCAGCACCGGCAACCCGCCATCGCGAAACTCTTGAACAATGCCTTCACGGCCAATTCGATAGGTCACATGGCTACCACCGTAGATCCATAGCATGCCGTCGCGGTCTCTGATATTGCAATGCTCGTCGGCGAAGCACTCTTGGGGCGCGGAAGTAAATGAAGGTCTGCCGCCTTTCAATTCCCCAAAGAAGGCCTGTTCGCGTGCCGTCCGAACATCTTGGTCGCCGATGTACAACCGGCTCCCGTCATCGATCAGTCCCATGCTCACGACATGCCCCGACTTGGAACCGGCGCTGGTCAAGGCTTCATTGGTGTCGAGCCAGTTGCCCTGGTTTTCGACCAACAGCCGCCCGGTCGGTTCCAGGCACCACGTGTTGCCATCGTGATCGACCAACACGCCACAACGCATTGCACCGGCGCCAAGAGCCTGTCCGTATGTTTTCCCGGACCCAAACGCCTTCCTCATGCGATCGCGATGTTGGAGGAGGAAATCAAACCGTTCTCCTGATGCAACCTCTTGCTGCCCGTCGAAAAAGGTGACGGTACGCCCGTCCCAAACGAGCATCGTATCGCCATGGCCAGGCAGCAGGAACAGGTCGCGCTCGCCTTTCGCGTGACCTACCTGGTTCCATTGCAGCCCACCGAAGCGAAGCAGGCCATCGGGGGTGGCCGCCCACACGGCGCCAACGTCTGTAATGGCGTATCGATGGGAGGCTGCTGCGACGTGAGTAACTTTCAGCGGAGTCTCTGCGTTCGGCGCTCCCGGCGTGTAAACCGCGATGGGCCGGACGCCCTGCGGCAATGTGACCGAAACAAACACGCGTCCATCTCCCGAAACCGCATGAACGCGGCCAAACTCCGGATTGGGCAAGCTGTCGACGAACTCTTTTTTCACAAGGTCGAAAAGCCTCGGCGGGTCGGCCGTTTCCCGGTTAGCCAGCCAAACCTGATTGCCCGATTGCGTGAGGATTGGCGGAATGTCGTCGGGGTAAACCATCTGCCAGGCAGAAGCGACGTTTCTGCCGAGCAACGTTTCGATCTTGCGGTCGCGGTCGACGATCGCAACGCCATCATCCTGCCCGTCGATTTTTGCCGCAATCACAAAAACGCGGCCGCCGCCATCTTCGTATACTTGCCGGCACCCCGAAAGCTGGCCAAGGCCTTTCCATGTCATTGGGTGGTCGCCCGGTGATGCCTCGGCCGAAACAGCAGCGGGCGGCGCCGTTTCCTCAGCATCATCGGCAAGCGACAGATGCCGTAAATCACCTGAGGCAACAAGGTACCAAGCCGTTTGGTCGTCGGGCAACACCAACCCTCGCAATTCCCGCCGGTGTGTGTTGCCCAAACCCGGCAAGCCGGCCGTATCCCAGGCGGCGTCCCGCAGGTCGGCAACCTTTCGCTGGCTCCACAATCCATCCTTGAAAACGAAGAACGTGTTCGTCGTATTTTCATAGGCGACGGCTGCTTGCCCATCGGGAGCGATAGCCAGCCAGATCGCGATACGGGGCGAAATTCCTCCTCGCATCGACTGGTTTGCTGGCGTGTCGACGAGCGTCTGATGCTGCCATTTCTCGCCGTCGAAACGGAGCACGCCGCATTCCGTAATGAACCACGCCGTACCGCCGGCAAAACGATTCGTTTGCCCATCGAACAACACTCCGCGAGTCGGACAGCATCCGGCAACGGAACCACTTCGGTCGAGAATCGTGTGATCAATCCACTGCTTGCCATCGTAACCGATCAGCAACAAATGGTCGACGGAACTCAATGAAAACCAAACTCGGCCACCGGGTTCAAAAAGTGCCGGTTCAATGTCTTCGAGCATGGGTGCAGGTTTTGCGAATTCCCGTTCAATCTCCTGCTTGATGCTCGCAACGGTCCTGTTCTGCCGACCATGCGATGGGCGTTGTGTTCGGGTGTTGTACCG
>JAEWUR010000503.1 GCA_023397045.1 Planctomycetota bacterium | reverse complement strand
GGAATTTTCCCAGCAGGCCAGAAAGGCCCATGATGCCGGTTGCCGGGGTTGCGGGCAGCGGTTCATCGCCGTTAAGCACCCGAGCCAACGCCATGACCGATTGCGTGATGGCAGCCTTCGGGGCATGTTCGATCAGCGGCACGCCGTTGTTTCGCGCCTCGATCATCGTCCGGTAGTCGTTCGGAAGTTGCCAGAAGATGTCCTTGCCGATGGTCTCTTCGGCCTTTTTGAGCGTGATCTGTCCGCTTTCGAGTCCGACGCGGTTGACCACGATCTTCACCTTCGCCGCAAGGTCTTCCATATTGCCGAACGACATCATCAATCGGACGACGTTGCGCAGGCATGGCAGATCGAGTTGCGTCACCAGCAAGATTTGCTCGGCCATTTCGAGCGCGACCAGATCGAGGGCCGTATAGCCCTTCGACAGATCGAGCACCAAATGGGTGAACGTGGCCTTCATCAGCCCGATCACGCGTTGCAGGTCGTCCGACGAGATCAGGGCCACGTCTTCCAACTGGACAGGTCGCGGCAGCAAGTAGAGACCCGACGAATGCTTCGTCAACGATCGCTTCAACAGCGCGAAATCCAGCCGCGTGACGTTCTGGGCCACGTCGACCAGGGTGTAGTCGGGAATGGTGTCCAGAAAAACGTCGGCGTCGCCCAGGCAAAGGTCCAGATCGATCAGGGCAACGGAATTCTGCGGATTTTGGGCCAAAACGCAGCCCAGATTGGTCGCAAGACTGGTCGTGCCGACGCCCCCGATGGCCCCGGCCACGGCAATCACCATGCTGCCGCGATGCCGCGTTTCGCCGCTGCGGCCAAATCGTCGTTCACCGATCCGTCCCAGCGCCGCCAACAGGTCTTCGATCCGCAACGGATGGGTCAAGAACTCCTTGGCCCCGGCTCGCAGTGCCTGCAAAATCAGATTTCCGTCGCTCGACGAGCTCACGACCAAGATCGCGCAGTCGGGAGAGGCCGTCGACAGCCGTTGCACCAAGTCGAGCGCTTTCTGAGGATCGGAATCGACGGCGACCAGCCCGATGTCGGGATTGGTTTGCGCCACAACGTCGGCGAAGAACTCGTACCGAGAGCACTCGGCCTCGAGCCATATCATGTCCATGCCCAGCAACATGTTTTTCAACACTTCACGTTGCGAGTCATTAGGATCGACGATGGCGAGGCGAAGGACGTTGCTCATGGATGCTCGACAAATGCGGGGGATAGAGGGCGGCGGAGGATGAAGATGGAGAGCGGAAGGGAGAGCGCCACGCTCCGCCTTCCGCCCTTCAACTCCTCAATAACCCTTACTACTCTACTACATCATAGCCGACCGGGCCGATGAATCCCGGCGGTCCATTTCGCGACGCGGACGCGGCCGAAGCGGCCGGCGCCGTCGCATTGGAAGGATTTTGACGATATTGCCGTCCAACGGCCCCCGAATTCGTCGCGGGAGTGGGCGTCGGAACATTCTCGTTCGGCTCCATCATCATTCCATCGGGCGGCGCGCCGTTGTTGTCGTTGCATTGTTGGCAATCGCCCTTGCCGCAGCCGCCGGTCGGGCAGCAATTAGGCACTTCGAGATGCCCCTTCATGTACAATTCCCAGTCGCTGGGACTCGTGGTCTGCATGCCCGGCCCACACTGCGGAACCTCGCTGGCCGCCATTCCCTCGACCAATTCCGGAGTGACGAGGATCAGCAATTCCACTTCGTTCTTTTTCTCTTCGACCGAGCGGAACGCCGCCCCGATGTATGGCAACTCGCTGATCCACGGCAATCCGGCGTTCTGAGCCTCGATGGTCGTCTGCACCAAACCGGCGATGGCCAGCGTCTCGCCCGCCATCAGTTCGACGCCCGTATCGGCCTCGCGCGACTTGATGCCCGGCACCTGGGTGCCGCCGATATCGAAGCTCTGCGTCGTGTCGAGCGCACTAACCCTCGGCCGGACCTCTAGACGGATGTTCCCATTGCCCAGGACGATGGGCATGAACTCGACCTGGGTACCGTATTTCTTCCACGCGATCGAGATCGTGCCCAAACTCTGCGGCTCGGGCACGGGGATTTCACCGCCGGAAATGAACGAGGCCGGCCGACCGCTGACCGTAACCAGCGTCGGCTCGGCCGCAATCTTGATCAGGTTGTCCTGCCGCATCGCGTCCAACACGCCGAAAAAGCCGCTGCTGCCATTGACCACGTTGAAGGCAAACGTGCTGTTGGAGGCCGATCGCCAGACCGGTTTGCCGGCCGCTCCCGCCAGACCGCCCATCGAAATGATCTTCGTGGGGTCATAGTCGGTAATCAGGCCGGTCGGGCCCGAACTGATCGCGTTGCCGCCGGTGATTTTGGCCCAATCGAACCCCATCTGACGCAATTTCGTCCGCGAGACTTCCATCACCTTGACATGTAGCAATACCTGTTGGCAGCCGCCGACCGTCATGTTGTTGATGACCTTCGGATAATACTCCTCGGCGATCCGGATAATGCGGTCGATGTGCTCGGGAGTATCGACGAAACCGGAAATCATCACGGCGCTGGCCACCGGAACCACCTGCAACGCCGCGTTCGGAAACGCCGACTGCAACACCATCTGCAATTCGCGTGCGTCGGGCCGAACGATCACGTCGATGGTATACAACTTCTGATCCTCGCCCCAGATGTTGATCTGGGTGACGCCGCGCGCTTTGGCCGACGCTTGGATCTGGTTCGGCGCAAGCGGAGTCAGTTCGAGAATCTCAGGATTGTTGACCTGGGCCTGCGGAATCTTCTGGTCCATGGTCAACAGCCGGCTGGTGTGCTCCGTCATCTCCAACCGCTGGCTCCCCGCCGTGACCTTGTAGATGACCGACGCCTGTTCCAACTTGGGCAGCGTTTCCTGGGCAAACGCCGACAGCGATGTGAACGCAGACATTAGAACCGGCAAGAGCAGCCGTCCGATCGATCGGGTATACATCCTTGTATTCCTTGCAAAAACGCCCGGGTGTCGGGTGCCCGGAGCAGGATCGTCCTTGATTCCTGTAGGCCGACGTTCCGTCGGCCGCTAAACACTTGCCAACGTTTCGCCGGCCGCTAAACACTCGCCAACGTCTCGTCGGCCGTTAAACACTTGCCGACATCATGCCGGCCGCTGCTTGTGGGCCAATGTCCTGTCGACCGCGCAACGCGATGGTTTCCTATTGCGGTGGAGGTTGATTCGGATCGGGCTGCACAACAACCGGTCCCGGTGCAGGCGGCTCGACAAGGGGCGCCGGCTGGTTCTCGGTCATCTTCACACCGCCGGGTCCGGCAGCCATGGTCGTCGTCTTCCACGCGCCAACGGCCGACGTGTCCGGCTTTCCCTGCGACTCGAACTCGACATCCTGAACGCCGTCCGGCTTCAGAATTCGCATAATCCAAAGGTTCTGCGGCGCGGCTTTCTCGGCCGTCGCCGAAGCATCGTTCTTACCGTTCGATTTCCCGAGGAAATCCAAGAAATTCTCGGCCTTATCCTGGAGGTTGCCGTCCTGGCCCATTAGGCTTTCCTTGTTGCGAGTCGACTTGGCCTGGCCTCCGAACAACTCGCTCGGCCTCGCCTGCGAATCGGTTACCTGCTGGTCGTCCTCGGGACTGCGCATCACCAGGT
>JAEWUR010000012.1 GCA_023397045.1 Planctomycetota bacterium | reverse complement strand
CCCATAGAGCGTCCCAGTCGGCCAAGGTCGTGTCGAATGACGCGGCCGAAGCCAACACGGCGGCCAACTCGATCATGTCGGCCGTGCAGCAAATCTCCATGACGGTGCGAACCTGGCTGCCGTCTCCCATGCTCTCTGGAAACCAACCCCACGTCGACCCGCGATTTATGTTTTCGGCCGACAGTGTCCAGTCGTACACCATCTTAGCCCAACGTAACAATTTCAGACCGCGATCTCGCTCGCCGTGTCGCAGGCAAGCGATTCCCTGCTTGGCCACGCCGAGTGCGATCGAAGATTTGTTGTGAAAATGACCGATGAATGAGCCATCTTGGCCAAAGCGATAGTTCAGCGATTTGCTCGAATCGTCCGTGGCGGCAATCACGCCGTTGCAGAGGGCGTCGGCAAACGTGCGTGCCGCCGGATTGTCGTTTGCCGCCCAATACATGGCGAGAGGCTCGATGAGTTGGCCGCCGCTCATCGGTGCGAAGCTTTCTTCGGAATTGCCGTTGTTGAGAACATCATAGGGAAACTCCGCAATGGATCCCCATTGGGCATCCTCTCGCTTGACGGCCATTTGCTCAAGGCTTTGGACCATCGTGTCGATCTTTGCCTCCAGCGATTTTCGTTCTTCAGCATCCTCCGTGGCAAGCCAACACCGCACCAGGGCGCGCAACGTGCGTCCCTGGTCCCACATGTGGTAATAGTACGTAGGGCGATCCGGATGGCTAAGGTCCGGCACCTGGGCCAATCCCGTTTCCGGCGTCAATAGCCATTCCAACAAGGCCCGTTGCCCTATTTCGATTTTGCGTCCGAACTCACGATCGCCGGTCATCTGTCGAAGGGCAATCCACGCTTCGACCGCGCGGCCCGTTCCATCGCCCCACCCCCATTGACTGGTTCCCGCTGTTGACGGCGGCAAACCCATGCAGTCGAACATCACCCGGTACAGTTCTGGGTGGTCGGGAAGCGGTTGGGGGTTCAAGACCATGAAGTTATAGAGGGTTTGTTGTGCAAGGGGCACAAGATCCTTGTCGCACGGTTCGCGCGTAACCCATGAAACCGCCGATCGCCCCGCTTTCTCATCAATGAACGTCGCGGGCGCCATATCCCACGCCTTGCCCGCGCGAAGAACCGCTGATCCGCCACGGGCATACGCCTTGACGCCCAACGCTTTGCGGCTCGCGGGAAATATTTGTTGCGTGACGCACTGCCGGTCGTTGGCAAATACTTCGAGAACCGGCTTATCGAGAAATACTCGCAATTTCAAGGCCTCGCCAGGACCTAGCGAAAAGGGAGCTTCGACCGTCCCACGTGGATGCGGTCCAGTCCTAGGCTCATTCCCGAAGGCCATGTCGAGTGGAGTCGCACCATAGACCACGTCGGTTCGCAACGTCGAATTCGACACGTCAATTTTCAACACCTTGGCGACCGAGTCGTAGCTAATGGCAGTCTCCTCTTTGCCGTCGGGCGAGCAACGCACCTTCAATCCGACCTCCCTGGCTCCGCCCACGTCGATCTCGACATTCAATTCCAGACTGTCGCCGAGAACGTTCGGAATGGCCATCTCTTGATCGGCTGCGAGAGAAATGGTTTCCAGGGTCTTCTCGTTGCGGCGCAGCGTTTGGAGTTCGGGCGCCGGCGCAATTTGCAGCGATCCACTAGAATCAAGCGACAACACACGGGGCAGGCTCAGCACGCCGGATCCGGTCGCATTTTTTGTGCTCCCGATCCGAGGATCGACAATCCATGCCCAAAAGATGCGTCGTCCCCGGTCGTCTTCCAGACTCTCGGGGGCAAAAAACGTTCCACCGGGCCAATTCATTCTTACATGTTGCTCCGGATGGAATTTCTCGCCTTGAAATTGACCAAGATACGCTCGCGCGCCGACCGAGTGGCTAATGCACATCAACACGTGTTTGTCGCCGAGTCGGAAAAAGTCGGGACAAGAGCAATCTTCGTCGGGTTGACGCCAGCGATCGGGATAATCAAAGAAGGAATGCAATGGAGTCCAATTCACCAAATCGGTTGACTTTAGCAGATAAGGCGGCTTGTCTTTGCAGAAAATGTTGCCTACGATGCAGTAGTAGGTATCGCCTTCGAGCCACAAGTAGGGATCCCACGGCCTGTATTCGCCATGGCCGATGCTCCCCAGTGCGGGTTCGCCGATGATCGGGTTGTTGGGATGCTTTTTCCACCGCATCAAGGCGTCATCCTCGGCTGTCGCGACGCAGACGCCCGCCTCGATGCCAAACCAACAGAGCATCGGCTTGCCTTCCTTATTCACAAAGGCGTTGCCGCTAAAAGTCCCCTTGTCGGCATCGCCAGGCGCAGGCACGAGCGCTGCGGGATGAAAGGTCCAATTGACCAGATCGCTGCTCGTTGCATGACCCCAACTGTGTCCACACTCGGGCAGCGAGTGGTTTTGGAAGATGTACATCAGGTGGTATTGTCCTTTCCAAAAGATACACCCGTTCGCGTCGTACGGCAGGCAATGGCCTTCGTCGGGCAAGGCCGAGATATGCCACGTGGGCCAATCTTCGGTCGCACGCGAGCGTGGCGGCTCGGCCCCGGCGATCAGGTAACTCTCGCCAGCTTCCAAACACAACTTTCCATCCTTGATCTTCGCTCCGCCGACAAGATGGCTGCGGGCGAACATCCCCATGTGGTCTTCGGCCATGTCGTTTTCAAACGACCACCATGCTACCGGTTTCGGTTCCGAAGGCTCATTGGGTTTCAAGGAAGCGATCGTTGCTGCATCGAGCGCTGTGGCGTAGATCCTCGCATCGTCAATCGTCCCGGTGAAAAATCGCGGATTCCCGGCCATCCGATGCCGAAGCCCCAGAAGTGCGATGCTGGCGTTCCCGAACGTCACGGGCGGCACGGTCATCGAATATTCGGCATATAAGATCCCGTCGCGATAGATCGACACCTGTTCGCCGCGATAGACAATCGCAATCTGAACGTCTTTCTCGGGGCCGACGGTTTCCACCGGCCTGGCATCCTGGTTCTTTTCGGTCCGGTTAAACCCTTCGCTGCCGGCCATCCATTTTCCAGGCGAAATCTCGCCATAAACGATGGCATCGAACACGTTTTCCGGGTTCTCGAGCGTCAGAACGCCGCCGCCTCGCTGATTGAGATCGGACGGTGAGCACCAAACAACCATCGTCTTATCGGAAAGAGGAAACGGCGTCTCGGCCGAACGGGCCTGTTGATGGGAAATCGCAAGCACGAACGCCGCAATGCAAAAAGCTCGCATCGCGGCAGCAGTGGAGTTGAATAAACGGTCGATGAACGTCCTGGTGCGAAGACTTTCCAACCGACAGACGTAGCCAAGTTTAGTATTGTGATTATTCATGCTGTCTCTATCTCCGACCCATCGTTGGTTTACTTCGCTACGACCAAAACATGCGATCCCGCCGAGGCGCCAAACGTTGCCTGACCCTCATGCGAATCCTTGGGTTCCACGTCCTGGCCGTCCATCTTGTAGGCCATGCCCGCCGGGACTTCGATCGCAACCGATTCACAGCCGACGGGAACCTCATAATGCAATTCGAACTGCGAGGGTTCATCCTTCCAATCCACACGGACAGGACCCTGCGGCGTGGCGACCGTGCCCCTGGCCCACGTCAGGCCGACTCGATGCGGTTCGATGCGGACATGCTTGAATCCGTCGATTGCGGGCGAAACGCCGAGCACTTCCCGCGTAAGCCATCTCGCAGGACCCACGCCGGCAGGTTGAATCAAGCTCGCCCCGCCCCACGTACAAGGCGGGCCGAACTGCGGCGGTTGACTGTTTACCGGCATTTGCATGTTCGGGCTCCATTCCTCCCATACCGTGGTTGCTCCGGCGTCGATCATCGATCCCCAATAGTCATGCAACATCTCGATCGCCTCGGGATGACGATCGATTCTTGCAAGCGCCGTGAGAATGTGCGAACCGAAGTAGGGAGTATTCGTCCATCGCTTGCGGCGGTCAGAAAACACTTTGTTGAACGCCTCGGTTCGCTCGTCGGCGGTGAACAGCATGTCGCCTAAAAGCAGATTCGTAACGGCATGGATTCCATAGACATCCCGCCACTGACGAAGATACATCGCCCGCCATTGTTTCGTATGTTGGTCGGCAAGCTTGGCGGATCTGGATGCAATGTCGCGACGATCCAACGCTTCGGCCGTTCTGGCTACTTCGCGGCATGCCTGCACATACTTGCCAGCAAACGCGGCGGCCGTCTGTGCATCGATGGTTCGGGCGATCCG
>JAEWUR010000009.1 GCA_023397045.1 Planctomycetota bacterium | reverse complement strand
GTCCAGGCGTACTTCAACCGAATCGAATCCGCAATCAGCTTGTCGACCTGCTCGACGGTCATATCGTCGTCGTCACTGCCGGGCGCGATGCCCGTCATCCGATTGCAGTTATGGCACGCCATACCACATTTGTACGTGCAATCCAACTCGAGCCAATTCATATTCGGCTTCACCATTTCAGTCGATCTCCTTCCAATTCGTATCCTGCATCGCACCCCAAGTCTTTTTCCCGCAAAAATGCCAGATGTACGAATCCATCTTCGGCGTCCAGTGATCCCAGAGACGCAGGCCGCACCGATTGAAATCGGGCGGCAACCGGTGCAACGGTGTGCCGGACCATTTGATTCCGAGCCCCACGCAGCCTTGGTCATAGACCTCCCAGGACCGCTCTGGTGAAATGCCGTGCAAACACCGGGCCGCTTCAAAGGCCGCCTGATGAAGACGAGGGCTGAATACCAAAACGCCGGAATTAATGTATTCCGTGGCGTACTCCATCGACACGCCAATAAGCTGGCAGATCGGCGTCATTTTGGGCTCAATGTGAAAAAGGAGATTGTGGCCCTCCTGCTCAGAGGCCACGGCGCCAATATGGTCTTCGGGGACCAAGTCGAATAGACTCGGGCAGTCCGCCCGAACGACGACGTCACGGTCCAAATAGACAACACGCTCATAGGCGGCCGCGTGTCGATCGAGATGGAGTTTCTCCAACATAGCATCTTGCCAACCGAACAACGGCCGAGTAATCTCGACGTATTCCGCGCCCCATCGCTCAGCCGCGGCACGCTGAGATGCTCGAACGTTTTCGGGCATGCCGTCGTTGTAGAGATTGAGCGTAATGACGGCCTTGCCGGAAGATACCGGCGGGGCTTGTAAGGCCTGAAGCCTCGCAACAGACTCTCGGAACAGGAACGAAATCAACCTATCCGAGGTCAGCAGTTCATGCCGCGTCAATTGGTGGATGTCGGTGTCGCACAGGATGGCTTGATTGCTGAGCATGAAACAATAAGCCGATGGCCGGGCATCGACCCAGCCGCGATGATTGACATCGGTATCTCGGCCGCACAGCAACCGCATATCCTTCCAGGAGATTGGCAACACGTGTTCCAAGGGGACGATCGGGCATTTGTCACGGCCGAACTCGTGTACGATCCGTGTCATCGGCTCGCTGCTGACTTCCAGCCAGCCGGGGGTGTGGCCGGAATGGATGATGTCCATTACATGGTCATGCATCCGAGAAATTACCTCGCCGCCCGCCCGAACAGCCAGAAAGCCGACGCCGATCGTATTGTCGGTCGAATCGTAGGCGGCGATGCCGGAGGGTGAGGTTTGGGCCAACCGTGCAAAATGCTCGAAGGACTTCAGGGGAATGCAATCCACATCGCACCACATCCCGCCGTGGGTCGCCAACAGGATCGTGCGGATTGCGTCGGAGCGTTGGCAGACGTGCCATTTGGCAATCGTCTCCAAGACGTCTTGGGAGAAGCCAAGTTGCGGCAGGTCATTCGGTCCGAGCAATTTTGCAGTCGGATGGTATGCCAGCAACAGATCGGCACAGAGCCGAACGTACGGCGGCATCGGGCCTTCCCAGTAGAGCCACAAACGTGAGTCAGGACGCATGGTTCACCTCCAGCTTTGCTTTGCGATCGTCAAGTACTTCTTGGACCGCGTTGCCCTCGATCACGACAACCGGCTCTCCGGCCGCTTCTTCCAACAGTTCTTTCGTAGCATCCGGGTGCCAGACGGCGACCACGCCGTTCGGAATAGTCTCGGCCTCGTTCCGGAGATACGCGAACCACTTTTTGAGTTCCTCGATCTGCCAGGCACGATCGTCGGATCCAAAGATCCACATCAGCCCGGTGTCGGTGTCAGTCTCTCGGTCGCGGGAGAAACCCGTGTGGAACCCATGACCGCGTAAGGTGGCGACGACATCACGTGGGGCACGCAACAGAACGATCGGTGGATCGGAACGGCGAGGGCCGAGCCGAGACTTCACCTCCGAAATGTTTTCGAGATTGGCAAGAACCTCTTCGAGTGTGTGGCCACGGAGTTCAAAGACTTGGTCCGACGTGACGCTCTTGACCAACTCCAATGTGGCCTTTGGATGCCAAATGGTGCAAACCAAGTGATCGCCGGAGGCAACCTCCCATTGGATCGTCTCGATCCAGCGCCGCAGACGGTGGGACCAATTCCCTTCCGGGCCATCGAACAATTCGATCAGGCCATTGTCGATGTCCGTCTGCTGGTCACGATCGTAGCCGGTGTGAAACCCGTAGCGGCGCAGGGCCCTGACGACGTCGGCCGGCGCGTTGAGCAAGACGACCGGTTGGCCTTCCTTCGGCGGCGTCCAGAACTTGGCGGGATTGATCCGGCCGTTGATGTCGGATTTCGTCCGTCCCTGGCCGGCCATGAAAGGATCGGGGGCATAGACGAAATACGATCGTTGGAACGGGCCCATGATGTGATCGCAGTGGCCCTTGGTGGAGATCCAACGGCCGTAGAGATCCCGAAGAAATCGGCCACGGATGGCGTAGGCGTGGGTGCGCTGGCAATCGGTACATTGGACCACGCCGGGATGGTTGTCTCTGGACGATTTTACAGGGATCGGGCTATTCATGTGCTGGCCGCCGATCATCAGTTGGTCCCAGTTGTCCGGCACATTAGCAAGGAAGATGGCTGCCTTCTTCGGAAAATCGTCACAGAGAACCAGATCGTCCTCCAACACCAAGAGGTGCTTCACGTCGTCGAGGATGGCTCGTTCCAAGATATGGCGATGGGATTGCATGCAACCGTAGGCCCCGCCACCGTCTGACCAGCCGGCCGGCAATGGCAATGCTCCGCCGTCGATCGCCGCAAATACCTCAGGCTTCTTGAACGGCCAGCCTTTGGTATCGAGTTCGTTCCAAAAGGCCGCCAGCCGATCGGGACGCCGACGGAGATTGATCACGACCACACGGTCGAAATATTCTTTGAGTTGCTCGGGAGAAAGTGGCATATTTTGATCCTCTGTTTGCAGATTGTCTTGGGGAATATCCCATTTGTTCGGCAAATGGCTGCATGTCCGCAGGCACGTGGCATTGGCTGTCCGCCAGCGAGCCTCCATCAACCAACTGTCGCGCCGATCGCACGCCTTCATCCGCCGGCAACCGGCCGGCTCATCGGTGGTCCAATCCTCACAGGCAAGGCATATCGCTTTGCGACGATCTTGTTCGGCGGGACTGGCACGCTCGGGACGTCGTTGGGAAGCGTGATTGTTGTTCTGTGTTTCAGGGTTCTGTGGCATTTCTTTGGCGGGCCATGCGGGCCATTTCTTCTGGGGACAATCGCCGATCATGAGCATCCGAAAATGTTGCGGGCCGATGTGGCAACCGGTCAACAACCTGCAATACCCGTAGGGTGGCGTACAATGCTCGCACTTATGGCACACGGCAATACATGCGTCTTGCTCCTCACAAGTACGTTGGATCGCATCCGTGCGACGAAAGATCTCATCTTTGGAGAGTGGCGGTTGCACCAATATTGTGTCCTTCGAAGAGTCCGAATGCACGTCGACGCCGCATGTCGAGAAGAATATCTCCGATGCGACAACGCGGACTTTCCCGCACCGTTGACACGTGTGTCGAAACCGTCCGTCGGGCTCTCTTGTTGTCACGAAGTCGCAATTCATCGGTACGTCTCAACGAGGATGGTTGCACCAAATCCTGAGCACCAACCGGCACAGCCCGCCAGCGGATCGATCCCGTAGCGTCCGGCCAAGTCAGCCATGCAATCGACGACGCCGGTCGAAAGGGTTTTGCGATATCCGCAACCGCCGTACAACGTACCGCTGGGATTCAGCAACTGGACGATACACACGACCGCGTTCGCGTTCGAATACGTATAGACGTTAATCTTCATGGTGCCGAACGGAGGCCGTTCGACCATGCAGAGCCAACGGCATGGCTCAACCTGAACGCATTCATAGGCCCCGCTCATCGCTGCGCATGGCTCGGGCGGCCCGCCGGCGTTGGGCACGAAACCGTCGACGTAAACGATCAACGAGCGAGGAGTCGTATTCGGGAGGCACTTTGCACAGGGTTCGGCCGGGGGAAACGGCGTGCCTGAGGAGGACGACGAGCCGCTGCTACTCGATCCGCCGCTGGAGCTCGAACTGTCGCTGCTCGAACTGCTACTGCTGCTACTACTTTCGCTGGAACTGCTGCTATCGCTCGAGCTACTGCTGCTCCCGCTTGCTCCGCCACTGGACCCGCTCTCACTGGATCCAGAACTGCTGGAACCACCGCTTGAACCGCCACTCGAACCGCTGTTGGCGGATCCGCTACTGCTTGACCCCGCGCTGCTCGATCCGGCACTACTGGAACCACCACTCGAGCCAACGCCGCTTGAGCCAGCACTCGATCCACTGTTGCTTGGTGTGGAACTGCTTGCGGAAGACGAATCGCTCTGTGAACTGGATGGGGACCCGGATGAATCGCTATCGGATGATGAACTGCCGCCGGTGGAATTGCTCGCAGATGCCGAGGAACTGCCCGAGGAATCGGATGAGGCTGACGATGAATCGCTGGACGACGAGGCGGACGATTCAGAGGACGACGAGGATGATCCTTGGCTTTGCGATTGGGAGGACGAATCGGTCGATTCACTGGAAGATGAGGAACCGCTACTGCCGGATGAACTCTGGCTGGAATCCGATCCGCTGGACGATGAACCTGCCGAGCCGGAGGATTCGGACGATGACGAACTGCTGCTGGAAGAACTGCTACTGCTGCTACTCGACAAGCTGCTGCTGGACGATGACGAACTGGAGGAAATGGATGATGAAGTCGATCCGCCCGACATCGAGGTGCTGGACTGGGAAGACGAATCACTCGAAGAGGACGAGGAAGAACTCTTGGATTCGGACGAAGCGGATGACTCCGAGGACGACGAACTGGGTTGTGCCGATGACGAATCACTTTGGGAAGAGGACGATGATGATAAACTGCTGGACGATGACGAACTGATTGAACTGGAGGACGAACTGCTGGATGGGCAGGACGATGAGGAGCTTTTTGAGGATGATGACTCGCTCGACGAACTGCTCGATGAGGAACTGTTAGAGCTGGACGAGCTTGATGAAGAACTACTGGAGCTCGATGACGAGCTTTGGCAACAGCAATCTCCCTCGACTTCAAAGATTCTGCCCATGGTATCAGCCCACCCCCATCAACAATCCGTTTTGGAACGATAGGGTCAGCGTCGAATATTTGATTTTGTTTTCGTCGCACCAGACGGCGTTCACGAGGTCGATCGACCCGGTAAAACCGCTACCCGAGCCGCTCCCGGTGGATCCGTCGCTCCCTTGCGATCCGCTGGGCTGCGATCCACTCGGCTGGGAATCGCTTGCGCTGGTATCTCCGGTCGATCCGCCACTTCCGTTCGAGCCACTGACCGACGCGGATCCACTGGTAGACTGCGACTGGCTTCCGCTCGAACTGTTTTGGTCGTCGGATCCACTGGCTGACGCGGATTGGCTATCGGAATGGGAGCTGCTTGCAGAGGCCGACGCGCTGGCGCTAAAGGATCCGCTGCCGGAATGCGACGATTCGGACGAGCTGCCCGATTGGGATGACAGACTCCCCTGCAATCCACACGAACACTCACTCAGATCGAGCACTTCCCAAAAATCCCCAGGCCCATGGGCGTATCGGGCATTGAGGCATTGCCCGGCGGGAATGAACAGTTTTCCGGTTTTGGAGTCGCGCAAAGCCAACGGGCTTTGCGAAACAGCACCAAGCGTGTCCGAAACAATACTCGGGGCATAATCGCCGCAGGTGCCGTAAACAAGTCCCGAACGGCCCATGACCTGGGCTTCGGCCGATCCGCACTCGTAGAGCGGCTCGTGCAACTTGAACCGTTGCGGCTGCCGGAGTTTTTCGATCAGCATCACGCTGTTATCGGGATCGACGACGCCCAAGCACCGGCAGATCGGAGGATAGCCGGGCGTGACCGTGTTGCTTCCCGGGGTGGGCCCAAAACTATCGCCCGGCTCTGGCGATGTGATGCTCTTAAAGGTGGCGTAGAGATGATCCGTCTGTTGGCAGATCCCAAAATGTCCTGCCGCGACCATCTGGGAACCGTTGACCGCGTAATCTGGCCCAAGTTGATTGGACGGGATGCTGCCCATAATCGCCGTCGGGCGGGCGGAGTCTTGACTCACCCCGGTAACGCGAAAATGTCCGTGGGCACCGACGGCAGCCGAGCCGGTGTTTTTCCAGATGCCCATCCCGACGCCGGGCCCACCGATCTTCACCAGTGCCCAACGATTGCCGTTCTCGTCCGCATCGCTGTCTTTCCACAGAATGGGGTAGCCCACGCAGTCCGAGACAAGGCAGGTCGGATCGTCTTCTGCAATGTGGGCGAACTGGTGCCACTCAAAGACGACTTTGAGTCGAACCGGGACGACGCCCACCAGACACGCCTGGACCAGGTCGTCCTTGGCTACTGGCTGCAGCAGTACGACGAACCGACGTGCGTGGTCGAGAATCTGCGGCTTGATGCAAGAGAAGCCTGCACGATTGCAGAAGACGTCCAGGTTGTCGGCCGGCAGGAAAATCGGCGAATCGATCCCCAGGACGTCGAACCGTGAGCAGTCTTGCCCGCTGGTGTTTTTGACGGTGACGATCACAACCTGCCGAGAGTCACCGCGAACCGGCAATGCCCCGCCGCCAGCCTTCAGGTCGCGAACGTAATCGGCGGCATCCTGATAGCCGTTCAATGCATCGGCGGCGGGACGCCAGACGTCGCCAGGACTGAGCCGACCGGTCGTTTCGCCCATGGTTCAGCCCCCGATGCCAAGTGGTGAAAAAGACGTCGCCTTATAGACCTTCTCCACGTAGGCAGCCACCGGTCGCCGTGCAAAACTTTTCGCGGCGTTGTCGTCGATCTCGCGATATTGCACCCAAAGATACTCCCAACCCGCCTTCGAGACGCCGGTGATCTCGCCGATCGTCTGCGCCTCGACGTCGTCGCTCTGATCAAAATGGAACGTGATCTCCATCAGCGTGGGGTTCTTGCTCGATGCCGCCCCCTTGCCGCCGCGAAATAGCACCTGTCCTGCGGGAAAGTTGCGAAACGGCTCGGCATTGACTCTGCCGGTGATCGCCTTGAGCGTTTGGGAATACGTCCAGTCGTAGATTTCCAACGGCAACTGCCACGTCTCGGTCCAACTGAACTTCGGCACGATGATCTCGCAGCCTTCGACGCCATGATCGGTCACGCCGATCGCGCCCTTGTGGTCGGCGGCCGTCTTGCCTTCAGTGGCGTATTTATGGACGGTTTCGAGACTCTGCGTGATTTTTTGGCGACCGCCGGTCGTGTCGAAGGCGAACTTGTATTCGTTCAACTCCGGCGGCTTGAGCGGCCCGTAGATGATATGGATGACGTGGGCCTCGGGCCCAACCTCCTCGACAGTCGCTTGCTTGCGGAAAAGCGGAATGCCGTTGACGATGTAGGTCGGCGGACTGGCGCCGACGGCCATGCCCCGGGCGATCTCGGAGGTCGACGCGCCCCAGACGGCATACGGAATCTCGGCGCTCGTGGGTTCGCCCGAGGTCGTTCGCACGCCGAATTGTTCCATCACAAACGCCACGCCCGACCTCACCTTACGATAGTAAAATGCCCTGGTTCATGTTGCGTTCCATCCGTTCCAGAGCGACGTTCTGGCGGTCGGTGTTCTCGGCGATCACGGCCAGATGTTTTTCCATCTTCTCCTCGACGGAGCTGCCGGTCCCAAGCCCGCCTAAGGCCTCGCCGCTAAAAGTGCCGACGACCGACGCCTTCGCCGCGGTTAGGCTACCGGCGATGTCGGGCAGGCCTTTTAGTGCGGCCCCGGGCAACTCCGGGGCATTCATGGCGGCCTTCGCACCTGCGGCTTCGGCCTTGGCGTCCTCCCATTCCTTTCGGGCCGTGTCGACGGCGTCTTGGGCCGCCTTCAGGTCGGCGGCATACTGTTCCTGGCGGGCGCGATGTTTCGCCGCACGTTCTTCCTCAAGATTTTTGAGCGCACCGGTACGCTCGTCTTCAATCTGCTGCTTCCGATCTTCAAAACCTTGACCAGTGGCCGCGAGTTTTTCTTGGGTTTCCCGTTGTCGTTGCTCGCTCGCCCGCGAAAAATCCTCGTCCAAAATCCGTTTGGCGCCGGCGGCCGTGTCGGCGTCGTATTGCCCAACAAGCTCCATCAGGTCGATCCAACGCTTGCTGATCCAGTTGGACGCAGAGCCCCAGCCGGCAACGATCGAATCGGTGAAGATTGTCCATGCGGCGCTCAAGCCGGTCACCAAAACATTCCAACCCTGCTGCAAGCCCGCCCAGGCGTTGGTCATGATGCGAGCGACGTTGTAGACGGCGTCGGTCCATGTGCTGACAAAAATCTCCTTGAACCCGATCCAGGTTTCGGTGAGCCAGTTGACGCCTTTTTGCCATTCCATCCGCAGCATGGCCCAAAGTACCTTGGCAGCGAGTGCGATGTCACCGGCGGAAAGCGCGTCGCCGATCGCGCCGAAGGTCGTCATCAGATCGGAAGCGAGGTTGCGAAACGCCGAGGCGATGCCGCTGATGGTATTACCGAGCGCGCCAGAAAAATACAGCATCGCCGCAATGCCTCCCCAGATAGCGGCGAACGCGGCGATCTGTGTTGCGGTCAGGGCGGCGAACGCCGCGCCAACGGCCGAGACGGCAGAAACGGCGGCGGTCCAGGCCGTTGCTAAGACCGATCCGACCATGACGACCGTGCTTCCCAAAAAATGCACGGCGCCAAGCACTAACCCGACAACACTCGCCGCGTTTCTCAGAAGCGTGGAAAGAACCGTCACGGCAAGCCCCGCTCCAACAATTGTACCGGTGACCTGTAATAAAACGATCGCCAAGCCGCGATGTTCCTTGATCCATTGCCGGACGGAGGTGATGATCGTCACCAGTCGGTTGACCAAACCGTCGAGGTACGGGATCAATGCTCCGCCGATCACATTGGCGCTACTCCGCATCACATCGGTCAGATCGCCCAAGAGCGAAGAAAAACGCCCTCCGCCCTCGGCCGCCTCGGTGCTCAACACAAGCCCCAACGCCCGAGCCCGGGCCTCCCATTTGGCAATCCCGTCTGCGCCGTTTTGCAGCATGGGCAGCAGATCGACGCCGCTGCGGCCAAAGACCTGAACGGCGGCAGCGGTGCGTTCGGCTGGGTTTTGGATGGTAGCAATTCGGTCGGCGATCCG
>JAEWUR010000714.1 GCA_023397045.1 Planctomycetota bacterium | reverse complement strand
GTTGACCAGTTGCGCGGCATACGGCAATTCGGCGGTGGTGAGCATGCGTTTTGCCGGTTGATCGAGGTCCCAACATCGGCTCCACGGCTGGTCGGCCGTCCAGCCTGGGGCGGTGAGCATCTCGTTGCGGGCACCCCAGACCGTGTTAATTGTCGTGAACCCGGCAGACCGCCATGTCGCCGGATTGCTGGGAATGCCGCCCAGCCAGCTTTGAAGTTGCAGGCCGCGGTTGAGCATCACTTGCCGGCCGTGGCTGAGGTCGTAGGCCATCACGTTGCCGCCGACCGCAAGCGCGGCGGCCCACAGGCTGACGGCGATCCAGGCGTTCGGGCGACGCAGCTCATATCGGGTAGGACGATGCGATTCCATGGTCGTGTGTTTCCAAGGTGGCGATCCTCGCGGATCCAGGGTGAAGCACCCGTCCGTCCTCCGCTTTCCGCAGCGACGGCCGGTCGGGCGAGAAGGGCAGAAAGAGATGGTGAATAGGGCCGATAGCCCTATTCACCATCTACCATTCAACAACCACCTCAGTTGCTACTTCCGCTTGCGCCAGGCGTAGGCCAAGAGTCCGAGCATCCCCGTGAGCGTCAGAACAAATAACGACGGTTCCGGTACAGGCTCATAGCTGACGCCGTCGTACCAAGAGCGATAATCCACCAACTCGGTCATTCGCCCGCCGTCGTCTATGGTCACCGCAAACGAACCGTTCGTGACGCTAACCTGGCCGATCAGCGCTTGGCGCTGCTGCTTGTCGTCGACGACAAAGCCGGTAGCGCTTCCGACGTCCTCTCCGAAGACGGAAAGCGAGCCGCCCGCCAGCCCCGCCTGAATGTTCCAGTCCTGCTCCTCGTTGGTGCCTACCCAGTAGACCGCGTACACGTTGTAGGAACCATTGGCCACGCCGGAGACGGTGGTGGTCAACGCCGGAGAGTCCTCGGTCGGACTGTTCGATACGAGGACGTCCCAGTTCGTCGGTTCGGTTCGGGCGCGAACGAACCAGAGATTGTCGGTGTCCTGGCCGTCGTCCACGGCCGTGATTGCCGAACCGGGGGTCGTGTTCGACAGGGTCGCGTCGACATACGTGCCGACGATGTCCGCGTTGGCAACGCTCGCCGCCATTGCGCAAAACAGCACCACTCCAGCAAATAGGATTCTCATTGCACTGTCTCCCTTGCTTCGGGATGAACCAATTGCCGCGATAGGCCGGGGGGCGACGCGCCGCCCGTAAAACCATCATCGCGAATCTCTCCTCGCTTACCGGTATCGTACATGCGTCGAATTTCTTCCGCCGACAATGCCTTGTTGAAGATCATGACCTCGTCAATCCATCCATGAAACTCCCGGTCGGGCTGCTCGCTGTTCGAGCCGATCCATACGGGAGCGTCCGTCCGATGCAACGGCAGCGGAGCCTCGCCCGCCGCTTCGATGCCGCCGTCGACGTACACGGTCTTTCGGGCAATATCGCCGTCAGACTGCCAGACGCCGACGCCCAAGTGCCATCGTCGGTCGTTGACTTCCGTCTTGCCGTGGAGTCCGTTCTCCAATCCGTCGCGGTGGTTGGTGCCGAAGTTCAGTTCGCCTCCCTCCGAGCCGAGTTGGACTCGCCAGCAACGATCGCCTTTCGTAATCAATCCTTCGTGCCCTCGATGCGATTGCGCAACTCGGAACCAGACGGCGATGGAGAACGCTCCTGGAAAGGTGAATTGGTCCTGATGCGGCAACGTCGCCTTATCGCCCGAGCCGGGCCCGTGGAAGAAGAGAGCGAATTTACCCGGAAAACGGCCGTTCACCCATTCGGCGCCTTCGACGTGCCCATCCAACGCCACGCCCGCTGATGATCGATTCGGCAGAATCGCACTATTCGCCCTTCCCGCTTCAAATGTGTAGTAAGCCAGCAAGGCTGGATCGTTTCGCAACTGCTGGCTGTAGGTCTGCCAGCGATGGAATGGCGTCGCCGTCTTTGCGGCGCGAGTAAACTGGTCAGAGCGGACAAAGCTCGACGGATCAGCCTCCACACGTTGCACCCGCCGCCCGCCCTCCGGCGAGACCCGCACCGACTCATTCGTATTTAACGTCACGGTTTCAGGTTCCCGCCCTTTTGACGCCAGCGACCGAACCACAACAGAACCTTGAAATACATACGCACAGGTCATACCCATCTCTTGAACTTCGACCCCAAACTCCGTCCCAAGATCGGTCACGACCGCCGTAGGAGTGCCGATCGTGAAACCGCGGGCCGCTTTGTCGTCCACCCGCCCCGTCAGCCTTCCGGCAGATAGGAAACCGCCATTACGAGCGTCAACACGATAAGTCGCTGGTCCCTCGATAATCACCTTGGCTCCAGTCGCGTAGGTGATCTCCATCAAACCGGAAGCAAGCGAATATTGCTGTCCTGCCATCACACGACGCGAGGCGGGGGCTTTCGATGAATCGGTCCACTTGCAGCCAACCGTCCCTGTAATCTGACCGACAGGCTGTGTTTCCGGCGGACTTGCCCCACGATCCTTCGCCACGGCGACGGCCCGACCGTCCTTCTCCGGTTGCGACACATACGTAAACGCAGCGATCAAGCCGGCGATACCAAAAACCACCGTCGCGACCAAATATGCCAGCGGCCAGTCGGAGGAGAGGTGGCTAAGCGGGGCGTTGAGGTTGGTCGGAGGGAAGGCGGGGACGGGGATGGGCGAAAACAACGCATCGACGTCTGCAAGACCACATCCGGTTTCTCCTATAACACCTGCCTTGATTTCAATCTGTTGACATGCCGCTTGAGTAGCTCGATGTGCCCGCAATTCTAACTTCAACGCGCTATGTATCCGGCAATAACGCAAATAGCGACGGCAAGCCTCTCGGTCAGCAAAGACCA
Organism: Planctomycetota bacterium; assembly: GCA_023397045.1. Classification (GTDB taxonomy): domain Bacteria; phylum Planctomycetota; class Planctomycetia; order Pirellulales; family Thermoguttaceae; genus JAEWUR01. The sequence continues at coordinate 194 of JAEWUR010000714.1, read as the reverse complement.
CGGAGTCTAACTCGGCAACCTCATCTTGAGAAGCATCTTCATCACAGATCACCCCCGTGAGGTCAAACAGGCGAGCCGCATCGATTGTGTGGTCACTCATGTGAGTTCCTCCACAGAATGCTCCTGGGTCGCTAGTTCCACCTCAATACACTCAAATAGCCAGCGACGGATACGGTTCAACGACCGACTTATAC
>JAEWUR010000631.1 GCA_023397045.1 Planctomycetota bacterium | reverse complement strand
CGACAGATCGAACTTGAGAAACGATCGGTTATTGGTGGAAGCGGAATCGCCTGTCCTGCCCGCAATGAGCGATCCGGCCGTCGTCCGGCTTCCGTCGGCGGAAACGGAAACGGCGTCCGTCAGCGGCGCGGCGGTTTGATCGGCGAAGAGCCATGTCTTGAAGTTGGCCCCGGCGGTCCACGGGGTTGCGCCGTGCTCGAAGGCCCCGACATCCGGCGCCGAGCCGACATAGCCATCCGTGACGCCGGGAATTACCGTACCGGCGTCGATTGCTGAGCTCGTCGATATCAGCGTGTAGTTGCCGGCAGCCGCGTTGACGAATTGGCTGGTGGTGGTGTAGACATTGGTTCCGGTGGAAGTGCCGGCAAACGTACCGTTGTTGGAGAGATTATTGTACGTGTTGCAGTTGGTCAGGCTACCGCCGCGTACCGCGACGTTGCCGACGCCCCAGAGCGTGTTGTTGTACACGTTTTCGTTCGTGCCGGGATCGTTGAGCACGACTCCGTCCGTGCCCGTTGTGACGAGATTGTGATGAATCGTGAAGTTGGAACTCTCGTTGTCCAGATATATGCCGGCGTTATAGCCTGTAGCCCGGGCATCGGAGATCTTATTGTAGGCGATTGTCGTTCCGCCGCCGTCGGTCATATAGCAATAGGTGCCGCCGAGATCGGTGGTGAGGAAACCGTACCGGGCGATCTCGTTGTGCGTGATCGTCGCGTTTCCAGACAAGCGGTTCAACAGCCCGGCTCGTCCGGCGTTGTACATCGTATTGTTGACGACCGCGCTGTTGTTCGAGTTGCTGATGTCGATTGCCGAGGCATCGTTGCCGTACCAGTTGACATCATGGACCACGTTGTTGCTAACGGTGTTGGACGAGCCCGTGACTGTCACGCCGCTGCCCCAGGAGTAGGCGACTTCCGAGTTGCTCAACGTGTTGTTCTGACCGCTTATCCTGACGCCGGACGTGGTATTCCAGCCGCCCTCGTCGGTGAAGGGCGTTGGATAGAGAATCTGATTGTTATCGATCAGATTGTTGTTGCCAGCGACGTTGATGTTGGCGGCCTTGAAGCGAAAGCCGCTCACGTTGATGTAGGACTGGCTATTGAGATCGAATCCAAGCTCGCGCCGGCGGACCTCAACCATTTGGGTATTGGGGTTTTCCGCCGAGTTGAGGTAGAGTTTTGAGTTCCCGGCGTCGTAGTAGTACTCTTTGGCTGAATCGACCGCGGCCGCGCTGCCGTAAAGGTAGAAGGGGTTGCCGCTTGTGGGAGCGTAGTATGGGTTGCCGCTTAATCCGACCGAACCATATTGATTCGAATCCGACCACGCGACATTCAGCGAGTTGCCCGTTTGGTTTGTGACTGACCCGTTAAATGTGACCCATCGCCAGCCGCTGGTGATCGCCATTTTGGCGCCGTTCCAATCGCCATCGCTAGGGTTGCCGAGGCTGCTGCTGGTAATCGTCGAACTGGCCGGCACATTAGCCGCCGAAGTCACGGTGTCGAAAGCTCGTCGCAAGGGGTTGGTATACCCGGAATTGGCCGATCTGGCCTCACTCATCATCTTGCCATCGACGAACAGTTGGCTGACACCGCCGGCGACGGTGTTCTGATAGTTGGTTCCACTGGCCGACCAGCCGCCGCTGATGACGTCCAGACCGGTGATCGTGACCTGCTCGTTTCGATAGGGTTGGAAGACGATTGGAGCGCTGGCCGTTCCGGACCGGGACATTGTTACGGTTTCACGGTACGTTCCGCCGCGCACGAAAACGTTGTCGCCCGCTTGTGCCGCATTGGCTGCTTGCTGGATCGTGAGGAACGGGCTAGCCGCCGACGTGCCGACGTTGGAGTTCGAGCCGGTTGTCGAGACGTAATAGTCGGTGGCTTTGGCATTTCCGGCGACGGACAATAGACCAAAGACGCACAGCCCGCGAATCAGCAATGGACATGGGCGACGATGAATCGTGTATAATCGAGGATAATGACTATGCATGTGGGCCGTCCTGTCTGCGTCTTCTCCACCCGTACCCCAAACAGACCAGTCCGGCGATGGCCAAGAGACTGACCGTACCCGGCTCCGGGACGCCTGTGACGTCGTGCATCGAGGTGACGACATCCCACACGGCGTCGTGAGCCACCGAGTAGAACTCTTGCGAGAACGAAGAGCCATTGTAGGCTGACGTTGCGGTCATTCCTGCTGGATTTTGGCCGTAAAGCGTGGCGAAGCTAGTAATACCCGCCACATAGCGCCCCATGTCGTTCAGATGCACGTCGTCGCGATACCATTGAGCGACGCCGTTGTAGCCGGCCAATTCGCCCGCCTGTAGCCGTTGGTCGAGTTCATCCAGGACGTAACCGACGGGGATCATGCGAATGTCTGCCTGGGTTGAATTGCGCACCCGTTGAATCAAATGATCGAAATAGGCACTTGTTTGGAGCGTTGGAGTATCGTCTTGATCGAGACGATCTTGTGTCCAGACCGAGTGGTAGGAGCCAAGCGACTGCGCAGGCCAACTGGCGTAAATATAGAAGATTGTGTCGGCGTTACGGTTGTCCGATTGGGAGTTGCCGATGAAATCGAGGATTCGCGCGGTATCGGTGCTTAGGTCCGATAGGGTGCCGTCGTAGTTGAGGTCAGGGAATGGCTGAAGCGTAACGGCCGTCCATTGGTAATTTGGCAAAGCGTTGTCGTGGGTTCCGTAGGGACTTGCCGGCTGCACGCACCATCCGGAAGGATCGTTCCAGATATAGTCGAGCGTCTTACTGCAATTGATTTGGTAACCGACGTGCAGCGTGTAACCGCGCTGGGCGGCCAATTGCGCCACGCCGTCCGGGGAACTGTCCCAGGTCAGACTGTTGCCGATGTTGTAGACGGCTTCAGAGCCTAGCGTCGGCGACACCAACATTGCGGCCAGGATAACGGCGATCAAGGGATTGCGGATCATTTGGGCGATCTCAGAGTCGTTGGAGCTGATGTAAGATTTTAGCCGAATGTAGGCGGCAAATTGCCTTACGCAAGGATCGTTAGCGTTAGGGTGAGGGCCGTGTGCGGAACGATCGCAACGGCTGTCACGAAAATCGTTCCGCCAACCGCCCTCACCCCCGGCCCCTCTCCCAAAGGGAGAGGGGAGATAGCCGTTACTTACGCTTTCTCCAGGCGTAGGCCAACAAGCCGAGAAGACCGATAAAGATCATGACAACGGCTGACGGTTCGGGCACGACCGATTCCTGATAGCTAACGCCGTCGTACCACCCGCGGACAGCGTTCGCGTGGTCCGTGACATTCACCGCGAAGGAGCCGCCGGTAACGTTTGCTTGTCCAAGAAGGATGGAATACTGGACCTTGTCAGCATCTCCGGGATTCCCGGTGGGCGTTCCCGTAGAGTCGCAGGCGATCATCGAACCGCCTTCAAGGCCCGCATCAATGCACCAGAAGTCTGATGTGTGTCTCCAATACACCGCATAGACATCATATTTGCCATTGGCCAATCCCGAGACGGTCGTCGTGAGCATCGGAGAGGTTTCGGTCCACGTGTTTGAGGCAAGCACGTTGCCGTTCCCGCCGTACGTTCGGCTGGTGTCCAAGTGCCAGAGATTATCGGTGTCGGATTCCGTGACCGAGAATGCGGTGCTTGGGGTCGTATTCGACGGATCCGCATCGACATACGTGCCAATGAAATCCGCGTTCGCGACGCCGGCGAACAGCAACAAGGCGCAGACGCCCAAGAGAACCTTGATCTTCGTGCAGAACATGTTTCTACTCCCATGAATGAGAAACTCGATTCGTAACCGGGGATCGGCCGACGGTCACATGCCGTCAGAGTCATCCGATGCCGCGATTGTCCTTTACTAACTCACTTCGATCATCCACGTGTACGGTGAGATGATCATCAACATCAAATCGCCCTCACCCTAGCCCTCTCCCGAAGGGAGAGGGGACTATTGGACCGCCGTTTTGTTGTTCTCCATTGCTCCTTCCGGATTGCCGGCGTCAAACATCTCGGCAATCTCGCCGGACGACAATACCCGGCCAAAAATCGCCACCTCGTCGATCCTGCCCGAATGCTCCTGCCCGTACTGACCGCTGTTGGATCCGAGCCACACGGGATCGTCCGTCTTTGCCAACGGTCCGGTGACGACGTCTTCCGCCTGTAATTGGCCGTCCAAAAAAAGGCAGCGCCGCGTCGAATCGCCCGACGGTTCGCAGACGACGACGGCCAGATGCCACCGGTTGTCGTCGACGGGCGTTGTTCCGTTGAGCCGGTGGATATCGTCCGGAGTCGTGTTGGTGTGGAACGTCAATCCGCGGCCTTCCGAAGATCGTTGGAGTCGCCAAGCGCCGTTGCCCTTCGTCACCAGTCCGGCATGATTTGCGACGAACTCGTTCATGGCAAACCACACGGCCAGCGAAAACGGGCCGTTCCAATGGAACCGCTCCTGGCTGGGCAACTCGACGCGGTCTTGAGAACCGACCCCGTGGAACAACAGCGCATATTTGCCGGGAAAGCGTCCCAGGACCCATTCGGCTCCTTCGATATGGCCGTCCAGTTCGCCGCCTGCCGCCGAAAGGTTGGGCAATATCGCGTTGTTGGCCCCGGATTTCTCAAACGTGTAATAGGCGACCAACGCGGGGTCGTTTCGGACTTGGCGGCTGTAATTCTGCCAGCGTTTCCGCGGCGAACGGTCCGCTTGATGAACCAACTCGGAAAACTCCCCGTCGCGAACGAATACGGTCGCGTCGGCATGGCCGGGGACCACA
>JAEWUR010000463.1 GCA_023397045.1 Planctomycetota bacterium | reverse complement strand
GCCATACCGTCGCCGTTGAAGTCGCCAATGCAGGCTCCCCGGACGTCGGGAACAGGCAATTTCACCGCGGGCGTTCCTTCAAGGCCGCCGCGACGGCCAAGATAGACGAGGACCTCGTTGCTTCTGCCGGTTACGACCAAATCGGCCTGGCCATCGCCATTGACGTCGCCCGCTTGCAAACTCACCGGGCAAGGGGTCGGGATATCTTGCTTCGGCTTGAGGGTCCGGCTCCCACCATCTCCAGCAAACACTTTGACGGCGGCGCTGGTTCCATCCGCACATGCGAACGCCGCTTCAAGCCGGCCGTCGCCGTTGTAGTCGGCCACGGCCACGTCGAAAGCGATTCCTGTTTCCACCGTGGTGCGATTGGACGGAGTGAAGCCGGTCGGGCCATTCCAATAGACGAACGCATCCCCGGAGGTGCTCGGCGAAATGTTTTCCAACTTCGGCTCCGTACCGTTGTTCGCGAAGATGAGGTCGAGGTAGCCGTTGCCGTCGAAGTCGGCCGCTGCGACGCCCGACGCCCAGTTGGTCGGCAGCTCCGTCTTGCGACTCGGCACAAAACCGTCGCGGTCGCCCCAATAGATGAAGGCCGAGCGGATGCCGGGATAGTTGTGAATGTAGTTGCAGAAAACGATGTCGGCGAAGCCGTCACGGTTCAGATCGACCACCAACGCGCGCCCCCCGCCGAAGGCCGGCAGCCGGGTGCAGTTCCGCCGGTCGTTGTCCAACAAGCCGAACACGATCTGCGAGAGCGGCCGCTGCTTCGGAAGTTCCGGCATGAGTGATCGGAACCCATCGGTTCCGTTCCAATAGATCAGCGCATCGGCCACCTCCGTCATGGCGTGGTCGTTCGGGATGACCACATCGACGTAGCCGTCGCCGTTCAAGTCCCATTTATTGATGACCTGTACGCGACCGCCGCGCGACACATACATATTCGCGCCCGAGTTACCGCATGTTCCCTTGCTGAAATCCTCGAAACTTGCATGGCGCGCAATGATCCTGCCGCCGGAGTCGTCGGCCAGGCAGCCGTTAAGTGATGTGCCGGACAGCAGAAGGGCAAGAGCCCATGCCGTGAGCGATAAGTGAAACGAGTTCGGTTGTATTTGCATGGGATGTTTCGCCGGGCTCAATCGTCAACCTTTAGCAAGAATCGGCCGAGGCCGCCGTCGTTCTTAACGTCGCCGGCTTTCGTGTCATGTTCCACGTCGGTGCCGAAATAATAGAACCACCACGTGTTTGGTGCATCGCCAGGGGTTGCACCGGCCATAACATAGACTCCCTTCGTCCCAAACTTCGTACCGAGCTCCAGAACAGGCTCACGCCCATAGCGAGTGAAATGCACACCGTCGCGACTCCAAGCCAGGTGGCTTTGCACCGTCTGGTTTTTGGTATAGAACGCGGCAGGCAGGATGACATAAAGATCGTTGCCCAACTTGGTGGCCGCGTTCGAGTAGAATTGCATTCCGTCCGGGTCTTGATCGTCGTGGCGAAAGATCTCGATCGGTTCGGGAAAACCACCGAAATGATCGGATTCCGTATAGCCCACGACTCGCGAACCCATGAAGTCGCCGCCGCCATCCCATAATCGCGTATAGAGGCGGTACTTACCGCCGTCGGGGATACAGGGCGTCGAGGTGTCGGAATTGCGGTCGCTCAACGGTTCTGGCAGCAAGGTCCAGCGGATGCCGTCGGACGAGATGCCGCCGTAGACCCACCAAGACGATTTCTCGCGATTGAATCGTTGCCAAATCATCTTGTATTTTTCACCGGCACCCTTGCTTTCGTCCAGAAAAACAGCCGAGAACGCGAATCCGCCGATCTGCGGGCCGGAAATGAGGATATTGTTGTGCTTGTCTCCTTGGCATTCGACAAGCCCCAAGTCCGGCTTTGTCCAATGCACCCCGTCGGGCGATTCCGCGTAGCAGAGACAGGAGTCGTCATCCTGTTCCGATCCGAGGCTGTAAGCACCGTACCACATTCGCCAACGATTACCGTCACGGATCACCGTGCCGCCAAAGATGGAACGACTTTCCCACGGCTTGTCCGCCCGCAAGAGCGGTTCCTCGGTACGGCTGCGAACGTGGAAGACGGGAGCGTCCGGCGGGGTGTTCTCCGGAGGGGCGGCCACCGCAGGCACTATTTGGGCCACAGCCCAAGATAGTGCGATAAAAACGATAATCGAAAAAGTCCTCATCATAGGTCTCCTGAGAGTTTTTGAGAAACAATGGTGTCACATTATGCGGAAGGTTTGGGCTGGCACAGTCATTTCATTGTGTGGATGCTTTCGGATATCAAGGAGGGTTGCAAAACGTCACGCTGATTTACCATCCCTGGGTTGGCGGGCGGGGCTGCGCATGATCGGTAGCGTGATCTATTTGAGCGGGATATCAATGTCGAACCGCCCATCGGAATTGGCAAGAACGTCCACGACAAGCGGTGAGTGTTGATTCGAGTAACCTTCCGGTCCCATGCGGACCTCCTCGTCCATCATTGCCATCTCGACGCCGTTAAACTTTTCCACTTTGCGGCCGGTTTTCTTGCGTGCGTCGACCTGAATGCGATACTTGCCCAGCGGCACGCCGCCGCGTGCGTCGATGCGGTATTGACCCTCCACGATCGGCACGCTACAGATCCACGGAGAATCGCCCTCGACGGGCACAAAGGAGACTTTTCCACACGGGACGCTTTCGCCGCCACAGGCAACGCTGCCCCGCACTACTTTGGCAGACGGTCCTCTTCCACAGCCGGCCAAGACGACCATGCACGCCAACGCTGACGCGCCGACAATGATTCTAGTAGTCCGTCCCATTGATTACCTCCCCGCCGTAGGGCTCGCTTGCAGGGTCTTCATCATCTGCTGTGACGCCCGGTCCCCGCGTCGTCAGCGCCCAGAGCGTAGCCGAGGGAATTGTTTCGCTCAGGTACGTCACGTGGCCATCGGCAAAAGCGAACTGAGCCCCGCCCGCGTGCGCGCTTTGCACGCCGGATTCATCCCAATTCATCCCACTAGGATTGTTGATCCCCCAGCGAGTGGTAATGCCCGAATTGCCGGCCCAAGCGTCCCCGAAATCGCAATTCCCACCGGAGCAGCCGGGCATCAAGGGCTTCCGGGGATCGGTGTCGGGAAAGGGGATCCGTTCGCCGATCAACAACGTTTGGCTCGTACCGTCGGTGATGTCGGCCAGCCTGGTTTTAGAGTTGACAAACATGCAGCCCGAACCTTCATACGTCGACGCGGCGTAAACGCCCGTGTGCGTGGTGACGGCTCCATAGTTTGTTTGTGCCATATGCTTTGCGCCGTCGCCTGCGACAAAGGCGCTACAGCAAGTAGTCAAGGCCAATGGTGGGGCACTCGGACATTGGCAGAATGGGAGGATCGTCTTGACCAGCATGGAATTAGGGAGAACGTATTGATTGGATGCCTTGGTGTAATCGATTTGGTCTGCGATATTTGCCGCTTCCACATAAGGTAGAATCAGCGCGGTCCACGGCCACCCGCCCCAAGCATTGAAAACGCCGGTAGCGGGGGGAAGGGCGCTGCGGGCCTCTGCATAAAGCTGTGCCGCCAGGGCGAGTTGTTTCAGATTGTTGCCGCACTGCATGCGCCGGGCCGCCTCGCGCGCTGCCTGCACCGCCGGCAACAGCAGCGCGATCAAAATACCGATGATCGTAATCACGACCAAAAGCTCAACAAGCGTAAACGCTCTTTTGTGCAATCCACGTCTCATAACATCACCTGAGGTCGGTAATTGAATCGCGGCGGCGGAGGATGCCAAGGTATTCAATGGGTAATCCATCGGATTCGATCGCCCATTGAAGTATAACCTATGTGCGTTGATTGCCATCGTGTTTTACCTTCACGTTGCTTTGTGTCTTCGCCAGGCATAAGTCAACAGTCCCGCCGCCAGCCCCCAGCCTAGCAACGTGAGCGCACCCGGTTCCGGGGTCGCCTGCGCCAGCAATGCCGCCTGGATATTGGGGATCGTGATGGCCGCTGTCCCATCGTTGGCCCAGGGATGAATCCCATCGGGAATATAGCTGTTCCACTGCGTCGGGTTCGTCTGATACAGGTTCACCCAACTCGGATAGTTGTCGACCAACACCACGCGGGAGTTGCCTGCATAGTAGGTGGAGATCACGTCGCGATAGCCCTGGTAGTAGGCGGCCAGTTGCGGCCGATCCTGATCGTGAACGCTCCCGGGCAGGCAATTGTTCATCGTCTGAACAACGACCTCCGTCCGCGGGCTGCTGGCCAACACCTGATCGATCATACTTTTCAAGTTGGATTTGGAAGTCGTGACATCCAGGTCGTTGGCGACGTTGGCGTCGTTCATGCCGAACTCGATGAACACCACGTCCGGGTGCTGGGCCAGTGTCGTGGGCAATTGGTAATAAAGCCCGCTGCTCGAAGCAGGCTGGCCGGTGGCGCCCGGCCCGTAGCTCGACGCCGATCCGGCAATGCCGTTGTTGAGCATGGTCACCTTTCCCGGTCCCAGCGTATTGAGCCAGTTGGGTAACTGTGTATCGAACCAGACTGCCGACGCGCTCTTCGTCAGGCTGGTGCCGATGGCGGCCACTTTCAGGTCTTCACCGTTTTTCAAACGCGTGACCACGACGGCATCGGCCCGCGACGGCGGCAGAGCCAAGCCGATCGTTGCCAGAAGAAGCAGTACGCAATATCGAACTCTTATCATGACATATCCTTTCTATTGTGCCAAGCAAAAGCCAACAGGCCGATCAAGCCCGTGGCCAGCAATACGATCGCTCCCGGTTCCGGCGCGGTTGCAAAATGGAAGCCATAGACTGTGGCGTCGTCCATTAGGAACCGCAACGCGACCGTCTGACCTGCCAAGCCGTTCAGGTTGTCGATGCTGTTCCACTGGACTGTCGCGTCGAGGAAGTCGCCTGGGGAGAGAAGGATTGCATCGGCGGCCCCGTAACCGACGAGCGGCTCCCCGGTCGCCGGATCGAGCACTTCCACCTGCACCGAGCCGTCGATTTGTGCATTGAGGACCAAGTGTCCAGGATCGTCGGACAACGTGATGGCCGACGTGGTCCACACGCCCACGCTTCCCGGGGAAGACTGAATGCCCACGAACCGGTCTACCGGAAGTGTGGCCAGACATAGCTTGTTTTGTTGTTCTTCGGTGCCGTCGTGGTTTCCTGAGAAGTACTGATAGTAGATATACAGCAGATCGTCGCGCTCGACCATTGTGGCTTGGGGATAGGCTTGACCGAAGGTCTGCTCGTTCTGGTCGTGGGCCGATAGGTCGATGATCGAGTGGTAAGGGTCGTCGAATGAGAACTGTTTGCCGTCGCGGCTATACATGAACGTTGGGTAAACCGGTCCGCTGGTGCCGTCCGGATGGAAGTAGAGCGCCGGCAGACCGACGTATTGCCCGTGGTAGGTCTGGATGCTCGGGGCATAGATATCGAAAGGGGTGCCGCCCGGCGGGACCACGTCTTGGGGATCTAGTATGAACTGGCGCTCGCCCGCCCAAGCCCCGTCCCACGTATCCGATTGCTTCAAGTACACGCCTCGGCGCCAACCATCATACCAATACCGGCCGTACAAGGTGTATTTTTGCGTCATTGGGTCCCACAGTGTGACATTCGACGTGTCCAAGGCGAGCGATGAGTGCCAATCGTCAATAATACTGTTTCCCAAAGTGCCTCCCGTATAGTTCCAGGTCTTGCCGTCGGACGAGGACAAGGAGTAGAGGGTCCAGGTTTCCTGGATCAGTGCCCCCATGAGGTAGCGAGGGCTGCCTGCCGGCGCGGTGGGATCGACAAAAACACAACTATTGGCCATGTATTGTTGCGGGAACTTGACAAAGTTGTTCAATGGGTCATTGGTGTACATCGTGCCGGTGATGTTCAGCGCAGGCTTGTTCCAGTGAATGCCGTCGCTGCTGGTGGCCATCGCCGTGAATATCTCGCGCTGGTCCTGTGGATTGTATAACTGGTAATACATCCGCAATTGTTTCGTGACCGGGTCGGTGACGACGGAACTGCCGTGGATGACGTAGGGCGCCTCCCAAGGCTGGTCGTTCGCCAGCACTTGGCCATAGTATGTGGCCGTGCCCATGACGACATCGGTGTTCTGCATCCCTGCGCGGAGCGAAGGGTCGGCAGCCAAGTAGTGGAAATCAGCATCCGCGCCGTCCGCCGGCCCCGTGGCGGAAATGCAGGTGACAACGATCCCCCACATCGCGGTCAGAAACTGACGCGGAATCACGAATTTAGAGGGTTGACGACTCTGAACAGAACACATAGCAGACTCTCTCAGTTCCTTAAGGCGGCAAGTCGCGCCTGAGGTGCGGACAAGACATTGCATGTGCGTATAAAACTCCGGCTCCCCTCTCTTCAGGATTTCAGGAAGGGAGATGCTCCCGGTGGGGCGGCTTTGGCCCGCCCCGCCGGGGGCCGGAGTTCTTTCATGGCACTTACTTGCGCTTGCGCCAAGCGTAAGCCAACAGGCTGAAACAGCACACCACGAGCGTGACACACGTACCGGGCTCGGGCACACTTGTGATCTGGAGGCCGTTAAAAGCAACATAGTTGGCACCTGGATCGCCTGAAACCGTGCCGGCAATCGATCCGTTCACATCGGCGACGAGGCCCGCGAAGTACGCGTAGTTCGTGCCTTCCACAAAGGTGGTATAGGGTGCATTTGCAACGGTCTTCGATACCGTCCCGATGGTGAATGTCGCATTCGCAACGTTAGCACCTCCGCTCTGATTGTAGAGGTACAAATTGTACACCCCTCCAGGAGTCAGATGGTCAAGTGAAAAATCAAGGCTATTCGTGCCCCATGGATACCCATAGTCGCTTAACAGCGCGTTTGCTGGGGTGCCATCAGCACAAGGGCCGTTGTCGTAGCCGTTAACGCTGTTGGTAAAAGCCACTGTGACTGAAGTAAGCGTCGTGCCGTCGGATGCCGTCAAAGCGCCAGAGGTGATGGGTTGCCCCGAAGGCAAGGTGACAGTGTTCCAATACGTTCCCGTATCAGGTGCTGCTGCCACACCGCTATAGGTTCCCGCCGAACCTCCGTTTGAATTGAAATCGACGTTGATCGTGTCAGCCAACAAAGCCGACGAGGCGCCAAGAACACACACAACAGTCAAAATTGAAACAAACTGTCTCATGGTCGACACTCCCGTAAAACATTGTGAAAAACGGAAAAACGAAAACACAACACAAAAATTGACCCTCAGATTAGTAATGCAACGAGGCCGACCAACGGAAGGCCGGATTAGCAGCGAACATCGTTGGGGCAATATTGCATCACTTTGCTGACTATCAATAAATACTCGCAACAACGCCACTGCGATCCCTTGGCGGAAGCCAAGGGATCGGCTATCGCTGGGCTCTCAGCCTTCGCATTTCGTCTTCGTCCACTCTACTTGCGAAACTCGTTGCCTTCCTTTCTCTTCGGGGCGATCTGGCGGCCGCAAGTCCGCCCGGCCAACTACTTATTCTTGTCCAAATTCTCCTTGGAGCGCGGTCCGGCCGGATTACCGGCCTCGTACATTGCCGCGACGTCGTCGGCCGAGAGCGCTCGGGTCAGAATTGCCACCTCGTCGATCCAGCCGGAAAATGTGCGGTCAAAATTGTCGTCTATGATGCCTCCGAAACAGACGGGCATGTCATCGCGATG
>JAEWUR010000575.1 GCA_023397045.1 Planctomycetota bacterium | reverse complement strand
GTCGATCGGGCTCCATATTCAAATCAGCAACTTCAAGTTCAAGTACGATGCGCAACAAAACGGCAGCATTTTCGACAAGAACTCGATCCGGGGAGGATCCGGGACGATCGCCGATGCAACCCAAGTTGGCAACATCGATTTCTACCTAGGGACGGAGAAGATCACCACGCTGCCATCGAGCCAGGGGTTGTACTGCGATTTCCTGGTCGACGGGATCTACGACATTCTGAAGACCGGCGGGTCCACCGTGACCTCCAATTCCACTGGGCCGAGTTTCGGTTTTGATCTGATCAGTTCAACCCAAGGTCGATTCGTTTCTTTATCGTTGGATTCCGCCACGGTGAGCTACAGTCCGTTGCAGGGGACCATGCGGTTCTCGTTCACGGCCGTTGCCGCCGCCGGGCTTCTGTCCCAAGCCTTGCCGATGGGCATGCACTTCGGAGCGGATTTTCCAATCACGGTGACCATGTCGAGCGGCAGCCTTTTTTCGCCGACGTATGATTCCGACGGCGACCATTTCAAGTCGTTCTGGGCATTGGGCACCGCCGACGTCTTTGGCACGCAAGCCCCCGAGCCCGCCGGATCGTTCCTAGCCTTGCTGACCTTGGGGGTCATCGGCCTGCAAGTCCGGGCGTATCGGCGGCGAGCCCAGCGATAAGCGAGGCCCGCTTCCGACAATACCTCAACCTCTGATCCTTCACAATCAATTCGAGACGACACCGATGAGACGATCTGCCAGAAGAAGGTCGGTTTGGATTTTCGGGCTTTTGGCCGCTTTGGTCCCTTGCACCGCGTCGGCAAACTCCATTAGCCTCGGGCTGTTTGGGCTTGACGTCGCTTTTGGCGGCGGTTCTATGTACGACATGAGCAACAGCAGCAGAGGATCCGGCGCGGTTGGCGATGCCACCCCGCTGGGCTCAATGTCGATCGTCAGTAATGGAGACTACGTGGATTATCTGGAAGACGGCCTGTATGCCGATTTCTTCATCGCGGGAGTACCTTCGCTCCCCGGCGATACCACGGTAATGAGCAGCGGCGGTTCCTATTTCGATCTTCTGACGTCGGAAGGCAAGCTTCTTGGATTGTCGTTGGGATCGACCAACATCACGTACACCACCGGGCAGCTTCCGTCGATTACGGTCGATTTGCTCGCAAATGGCGTTCTGGCACAGAGTCTTCCTGGAGGGTTGGTCATCGAACCCGGCGACCAGGTGTCTTTGTACATCTCGGTGCCTCTAACGGGGACCCCTCCGGCAACGTTGACCAGCTTCGTGGCCTCCGGCGGTTATGCCCAGATCGACACCATGTCGGTCGAAGCGCCCGAACCGAGTACCCTGGCGTCCCTGCTGAGTTTGGCAACCGCGGCGTTAACCTGCTTCCTTTGGAAACGTCGCTAATGGGACTCAGAAACGCTTCTGGGACCCAGTATAGATGATGTCGGGTGGTTCATGGCCGAAAACTCCTGTTTGTAGGCCTCCCGTCAACGAACCTACGGTCGGTGCCCAGACCTCGCGGTACGACTCTCCTGAGACCCAATAATGCGGCAATTCCTGCGGTTGCCAATGTGCATACGGACGGTTCCGGGGCATGTAACGGAGCTTTCAACAGGATGTCGAACGAACGTTCGGCAGGGTTTCCCGCGATGAATGCGTGGTGTGTCGTGTGCGCTGCGTCGTTTGCAGATCCCCAGATATCGGTGTCCGGGGTGAGCAATGCCGTGGGAAGGCTGTGTATTTCGACATGAATCCGGTCGGTAAAAACCTGATAACGAGCGTAGTCGCATGGGTAGCTGGCCGAGCCTGAGACAACAATCTGAGAGATGCCGTTGAATTGCGTGACGCCGGTCAGATGATCGTGGGCCGACAGGACAGCGACAACTTCATTGGAATGGTCTTTGACGATCTGCAACATCTCATTGTCTTGGGCAATATAGCTTGTGTCGCCGGGATACCAGGCCTGCTGGATGGCCGCCACATCGCGCACTGGGACCAGCGGAACATGGCAGAGAATTATCTTCTGCACACCGGGTGAGCCATCAAGTACGCCGCGAAGCCAATCGCGGCGGGCTTTGCCGGCCCCTTGCGCGTTCGATGCAGGTGCGCCAGAGTCGTTAAGGACGACGAACTCCAGCCCATGCTGGCGAAAAGTATAGTTGATACGGTCGTCGCCAAATGCCGCAACATACGCAGCCTCGCTTGCCGGATTGCCTTCTCCCTGGCAGTTTTCATGATTGCCCATGACTGGATAGAAAGGAACGGTCAGCGGGGCAAGTTTTTGTTTCAGCACCGCAAAATCGGCATTCAAAACGTCGGCCGTTTTCCCGTTAACCATATCGCCAACGGCGACGACGAAATCCGGCGTTGGAAAGTTGGCCGCTGCATTCAACGACTCGACCAGATAGTCCATCTTTTCATTCGCGAGGCGAAATTCCCGTGGCGTTGCCGCTTGCACGTGCATGTCGTTCCACTGCACAAAGGAGAACAGCGGCTTTTCATCGGCGTTTACCGTAATCGCAACCGCACCGACCATTGCAACGGCAAATCCGATAAACGCATTGCGCCATAATCTTGAACTGGAAATAGTGTGTCGCCGCATTCGATACTCCTCTTGCTAAGAATCAGAAGGTCATGTTGCGAGATCGATGCGCCGGCATTCGCTGTTGACGGTCAACAGCGGAGGGCTTCTCGTTTTCCTGCCGGCGGGAGCAGAATCACCATTTGTTCGAATCAACCGGCTTCCCATCTTTCCGGTTGCCGAGCCGGCCATGAGTGACCGGGCCGATCGTGTAGCTGATCGTATGTACTGAGCCGTCGCAGAAAGCCATGTTGAACCCGCCTGCGTGCGCGCTTCCGAACGCGTATTCGTTCGCAAAACCGGGGGTATCCTGCGATGGCGACAGCATAGCATCCAACACGCCTCCTCCGGCTGCACTCGGCGACCAACGGCCGATGTCATAATCCTCGCCCTGAAATACGCCACGGTTATCACAACCGCTTCCACCATCCGTGTAATGGAGCGCATCCAGGTATTTCTCGCCAATTAAATAGGTGTTGGTTGTCCCATCGCTGATATCGGCCGTCGTCACATGGCTGAGCAAGAAGGAGATGCCCGTCCGGTCTTTCAGTGAAGGGGGCCAACCACTCCATGTATCGGGATTGAATTGGGCCGGGACCGTTCCGTCGGGGGGGCCTAAAAAGAAATAGGGCGGATCACCAGGATGATCGCCAAGATTGATCGCATAGTCGGAACGTGCAGCGACGGGCGTCGTATCGCAGTTGTAAACGGTAAACGAGCTTTCCACCGGGCACAATGTGGCCTCGCGGCGCGAGGGGCAATACAGTGTGGTCAGCGGCGTAGTGAACATCCTAACCGCGGCAGTTTTTTTGGCCGATGGAGAAAGGCCCTGACCAATCTGCCGCAAGGATTCCTGTTCCATATAGGAGAGGATGTTATAGATCCATCCACCGGGCTGCCGGGGTCCAAATCCACAATCGGGATCACCGCCCCAATAGCATCCCCAACCGCCGGACGGATAGAATCCGTGCGCCGCCTCATGATTCAAGCAGGCAAGGGCCTGTTGCTTGAGATGGTTGCTGCATTGCATTTTTCTCGCTGCCTCGCGGGCTGCCTGCACGGCCGGCAGCAACAAGGCGATCAAAATGCCGATGATCGTAATCACTACAAGCAACTCGACAAGCGTAAAACCATGTAGGGGCCGGTGGAAGCTAAGCTGGCTTTTCATTGGCTGATCCTTCATTTCCGCAACTTGAAGAGGCGGATGGTGGACTATTATAGACAATCCACCATCCGCCGTCCAATTCTCGTTGTCTTCGCTACTTTCGCTTGCGCCAGGCGTAAGCCAACAGACCAATTATCCCCCCAACCCCCAGTACACACGTATTGGGTTCGGGTGTTGGGATGGCATTGCTCTGCAATGCGGCGATTTCGGTGGAAGACAAGACGCGATTCCATACCCCAACATCGTCAATGTAGCCATCCCAGTAGCGGGCATCGCCGCCACGGTAGGATCCGATGTTCAGGTGCGTGGTGGGACTCAAGCTGCTCGGGATCACATCGCTGTTCGTGGCGATGGCCACGCCGTCCATGTAGAGCGTCAACGTCGTTTCGTTGTTTGGAGCATCGTAGGCGGCCGTAACCGTGACGTTGTGCCAGGCTTGATGCGATGCGAACGAGGCTTGCGCGGCGCCACCATCCGTGCCAATGGTATGCGTATAGGCTTGCACGATATCGCCGTCACCCAGATCGCGGAACCCTAGCGATGCCGCATAATTACCGCCGGCGTCATCACCTGCTTCCAATGCGCAGAGCCGGTCGTCTGCGGGAATATCGGCGAGATTCAAATAGACCCATGCCGAATACGTATATTCATTGCCGGTGAATGGGCTGGGATTGATATGGGCATACTGCTCGGCAGCGCGGCTGAATGAAGCGGCGCCGCCTCCGAACTTGTACGTCCCCGGCGCGGTAGTGATCGAGGCTCCGTTGTACGCCGTTCCATCATAAGCAGGACCGCCGGTCGTGGCGTCAAATCCCTCGTCGAAACTCCAGTGCGCCACTAACCCGGTCAGCAAATCGGCCTTGGCTGCGTTCAAACCGAACAGACAAACTGCAGCAATTGCCAATACACCAATACGAAATCTTCGAACAGTCATGGGACACTCC
>JAEWUR010000454.1 GCA_023397045.1 Planctomycetota bacterium | reverse complement strand
GTCATGAGGAAGCTGTGGAAATGGTCTGCGCTGTCCGCCGGCGGCATCCAGAAATACACATAGGCGCGGTACTTTGCGAACGGAATGCCGCGCACCTGGATCGTCAAAGCGGCGTCAGCCTTGCCGCCGATGTTGCCTCCCGCGAAATGCCCGTTCAACAGCTTCTCCCGGCTGTCATACGGCGAATCGAAGCTGAACCACGTTGGATAGGTCACTTTGTCGCCCCAACTCCATGAGAGTCGGGCGGTTGTCGCCTGGCCGTTGGCGTCGCAGAGGACCAAGTCAGCCGAAGGTGTTTGCGACCCGTCGGCATTGTTCCAATGTGCCGCGTGAATCACGCCGGTTTGCTCTGTTTCGCTCAAACGGCTCATCTCACCGTGAGTGAAGTTCACACTAATGACGCGTGAGGCCGCGAATTGAACCACATCGCGGACAAATCGCTCGGGCCGGGCCGAACGTGCATCCACCATCACGAGAGGCGGCTTCTGTGCATCAATACCCTGGGCTGCAATTCTAACGGTCTGCCCCTCGGTGACGCGCCAAGGCGGATCCGCCGGCGTGCCATCGCGTGTTGCTTTCGTCTCGACCGTGCCCTGGAATACATGGACGTCGCACTGCCCGTCCCTCGCGACCTCCACCCCAAACTCCGTGCCAAGGTCGGTGACGGTGGCGGTGGGAGTCCGGACAGAGAACAGGGGACAGGGATCAGGGGTCAGAGAGGGATTTCGGAATTCACCAGCCACTGGCGACTGACCACTGGCCACTTTCTTGTCCACCCTGGCGGTGATCTTTCCAGAAGAGAGAAACCCACCGGCATCTGAATCAACTTCATAGGTCACCGGTCCCTGCAGAATGACCCTTGCCCCGGTGTTGTAGGTGATCTCGACCAAACCCGAAACAAGCTTGTAGGTTGAGCCCAGGCCAACCTCCCGTACAACTCGATCTGTTCCGGCCCAGCGACACTCCACCATGCCGGTGATGAGGCCAACGTGTTGCGTGGTCGGCACGGTTGTCGTTTGGTCATCGGCCACTGAAGTTGATTCATGAGCGACTTGTACAGGCTGGGACACCAGAATAGCGCTTCCAACCAAGGCCCCAACCGCATAAATCACCGCAGCAATCAAATACGCCACCGGCCAGCCGGAGGAGAAGTAGCCGAGCGTAGAATGGAGAGCGGTGGAGGCGAAGGCGGGAATTGGAGAAGGCGTTGGAACAACAGACGGCAAGGGGACGGCTACGCAAGATGTTGACCGGTTGCCGGTCGCAACAGCCCCGGAATCAATCTGCCGACACAGCTTCTGAGCTGCATGTTGTGCCCGCAACTCCAGCCCGAGTGCGATATGCATTTGGCAGTATCTAAGATAGCAACGACGGGATGCATTGTCGGCAAGCAGGATGGCGTCCAAGCGGGACAAGTCGTCCACCGAAGCACGCTCGTCGCACACCTCGTCTGCGAGTTGCAGAAGATAATCCGCATTGGCCGCACCATCACTCATGACGGTACCCTCGCAGCTTCGTCTTGAGGATCCAGCTCCGCCTGTACACATTCGAAAAGCCAACGACGAATACGAGCCAGAGAGTTGCATACGCTTGTCTGAGCTCGACCCATCCGCTCAGCGATTTGACGAGTGCCGAGTTCTTCGACATAACGAAGCTGGAGCAACCCCTCGTCCTCAACACCCAGCTTGCTCCTGCAGCGATTTAAGGCGGCAAGATAGAAATCCGTCGCATCGCTTTGGGTTTCGCGAGCGGTTTCGATAAGGGCCTCCGACAACTCTTCACTAACGTACATCAAACGCCTTTTGCGCTTGAGGAAGTTGCACGTTACAAATCTGGCCGTTTGCCCAGCCCAGGAAACAAAGCTACTATCGGGACGAAACAAGTCGAACTTCTGCCAGAGTATCATGCCAACCGACTGAAAGAGGTCGTCGGCATCTTCGCGATTCCGGACCAGCGAGAAGATATAGCCGTAGAGCTGACTCTGATAGCGAGTTATCAGTTCAACGAACAAATTGTGACGCTCTTGCTCGTCCATCGATTCATCGACTGGTAAGTGACCGAGTTTTCCTCATGACGCATACTCATCCATCGTGCAACCCTATTCCCACAAGTAGAATGTCTCTCGTGGGTCGATTTTCATCCAAAGAGCCCAAGAAATTTCCGTGCTTTCTCAGAATCGAGTCGCAAGCCACGTTGCATCAAAGGCTTACGACACCCACTGTTCTGGCCTTTTCTATGGTACCCACGCGATGACGCCGTTGTCCAATTTCGCGATGACATTCATAGCCACCCATGCGGAGTGTCGCTGTAAAGTGTGCAGTATCAATGGGTTGTGGAACTCGCCATCCGTCGCAGTCAACTTCCGATTCTTCGCCAAGCCGGAATACTGCGTAGGCGCCCGCCCTCACGCTCACGTTCCCGCTGACTGCCGTGTGGTTCCCATCGGCGGCCCCGGCAGCGTCGCGATGGCGGCCGACTGATCTGCCAACTCCACGTGCGTGTACACTCCGAGCGTGAGCCTGATGTTCGAGTGCCTGGCCAAGGTCTGCGCGACCTTCGGTGCTATGCCGACCCTGCCCATCGAAGTGCAGAACGCATGGCGACAGCTATGGAAGTCAGCATACACCCCGTCGCGGTTACAGTACCGCAGGAAATCCGACCGAATCCGCGTTAGGCACTCGTCGGAATCCTTGCTCTCCTCGAACCACGCTTTTCGGGCACCAGTAGGCCAAGCCGCGATGCTCGGTGACGATTGTCGGCGTTTCGGTGATTTCGATTTGCTGCAAAACATTGGACGGACGCTTGGCAAGCCGGAGCGAACCGCCGCAGTCGGGACAACAATCCAGCGTGTATGGTTCGATATGGTTGACGGCCTCGGGCGGGAAAATGGGATGCAAGTGTTGCTGATGTCCCGGTTGAGCGCCGCGTTTTCGCTTCTTTCCGCCTTTGGCTGGCAGCTTGGGCGGCTTGACCATATCGCTGGACGGCGGTTTAGAGGAGTTCGAGGAGTTCTTTTTCGCCTTGGCAAGTTCCGCCTCCAACGCGGCAATCCGTTCGAGCAGCGGCGCGGTGGCCTTGGCCACCGCTTCCGCAATCATTCGGTCCACGTCCCTGCGAGTGAATACTCTTGCCATGCCCTTCCATAACCAAAATACTCACATTCTCCAATATCAGTTTTTAACCCCGTCAACGCTTACCATTATACGCGACGCCGCATGCGCATCCCGAAAACAGGAATCCAAGGGCCGCGCCGAGAAAAAAATACCGGGCGGCATAGGCAATGGCATAACGATCGTCGTCCGCGTTTTCCGCCAGATATCTCCGTGTCCTTCTCCAAGTGAAAAACGCCCCTAGGGGAATCAGGAATAGCAGAAGCACGATACCTAATTCGCGCAGCGCATAGAATGCCACCGCGCCCACAAGACAGAGAAACAGTCCTAACAATCCAACTTGCAGACCAATTAGCGTCCACTTGGCCGCTTGCAGTAAGAAGGATGTTGGTTTGGTGTTCACGCCAGGCCCCTTTGCTGGTTCTCGAACCCCCTATTCCTCGCCGTCACCGGCCGATGCGACGGCGTCCGCGCCGGCATTCATGATCTTGCCGCGAAGCTCCTCAACCAATGCCGGATTCTCGCGCAGAAAATCGCGAACTTTTTCGCGGCCCTGGCCGAGTTGCATGTCGCCGTAACGGAACCACGCGCCCGTCCGGGTGACCAGCTTCTGCAACATCGCCAAATCGAGCACGTCGGTCTCGTAGCAAATGCCGTCCTTGTGCATCATGTCGAACTCGGCCACCCGGAACGGCGGGGCCACCTTGTTCTTGACCACCTTCGCCCGAACGCGTTGGCCGGTCACTTCCTCGCCCTCTTTGATCTGGCTGATCCTTCGAACGTCGATGCGGCAGGAAGAATAGAACTTCAACGCCCGACCGCCGGGAGTCGTCTC
>JAEWUR010000440.1 GCA_023397045.1 Planctomycetota bacterium | reverse complement strand
GCCCGAGGAATTGGTGCGTCAGGCTTTGCGGGAGCGAGTCACGGGCGAGGTCGACGCCTCATGGCGGCAGGTTTTGCGCGACGGACTGCTGGCCGAGAGTCGCTGGCCGGCGGAAGTGGCCGGTGACTTGAAGGAGTGGCCAGTGGTCGGTGGCCAGTGGCCAGTGGTTGATGAACAGCCAGTTTCGAAAACTGAAAAGGTCCAGATCCCTGGATCGCAGGGTCACCTAGAGGTTATTTTTTGCGGGGATGGGAAGGTTTATGACGGGCGTTTTGCGAACAACAGTTGGCTCCAGGAATTGCCCGACCCGGTGACGAAGCTGACGTGGGGCAACGCGGCGTTGATTGCTCCGGCCACGGCGAAAGAGCTTGGGGTTGAACACGGGACGCTGGTGGAGTTGAAGGCGGGCGACCGACAGGTGCGCATTCCGGCGTTTGTGTTGCCGGGTCAGGCGGCAGGCACGGTTGGCGTGATGTTGGGCTACGGCCGTCGGGCGGCGGGCAAGGTGGGCGGCGACCTGCCCGAGGTGGAACCGGTCGGCGTGGACGTCTATCCCTTGCGGACGACGGCATCGATGTACGTGGTTGGCCATGCGAGCATCGAGCCGACGGGCGAGTCTTATGCGCTGGCGACGACGTACGATCACCGCGCGATCGATGCGGTGGGTCGGGAGGCGACGAAGGCGCGTGCGGCGACGCTGATCCGTCGGGCGACGTTGGAGGATTTTCGGAAGCACCCGGAATTTGCGGAACACGGCGGCGAGCACCCGCCGCTTCGATCGCTCTGGCGAGAGTCTGTTTACGAGGGGCATCGTTGGGGCATGGCCATTGACCTGTCGAAGTGCATCGGCTGCGCGGCGTGCGTCGTGGCTTGTCAGGCGGAGAACAACATTCCGGTGGTGGGCAAGGCCCAGGTGCTGAAGGGTCGCGAGATGCACTGGTTGCGCGTCGACCGTTATTTTCGTGGCGAGTCGGACAATCCGGAGCCGGCGTTTCAGCCGTTGCCGTGCCAGCAATGCGAATTGGCTCCGTGCGAGCAGGTGTGTCCGGTGGCGGCGACGGTTCACAGTCACGAGGGGCTGAACGACATGGTGTACAACCGGTGCGTCGGCACGCGGTATTGTGCGAACAACTGTCCGTTCAAGGTGCGGCGATTCAATTTTTTCAATTTTCACAAGGACCTGGAATCGCCGGCGAACGAGATTGCGAAGATGAAGTACAACCCGCAGGTCACGGTACGCAGCCGCGGTGTGATGGAGAAATGCACGTACTGCGTGCAGCGGATCCAGGAGGCGAAGATTGCCGCGAAGAACACGGGAGAGCCGCTGCGCGACGGTCAGATCAAGACGGCGTGCCAGCAGGCGTGTCCGACCGGGGCGATTGCGTTTGGCGATCTTGCGGACGCGCAAAGCGACGTGTTGCGTTTGCAACGTTTGCCGCGGGCTTACGCCTTGCTGGCCGAGTTGAACATCCGACCGCGGACCGTTTACCTGGCTCGAATCAACAATCCGAATCCTGAACTCGAATCGGCTGACAACGAGCATGAGCGTCCTATCGCTTGACGACAACATGACGGAAGACCCGGCGCGGCGTGCATCGCTGGTGCTTGGGCCGTCCGATGACGCGTCGATTGCGCAGACGGTATGCGCGATCGTGGAGCGGCCTCGCCCGCCGTTGGCATGGTATGTGGCCTTTGTGATTTCGTCGGCATTGACGGTCATGTTGTTGGCGGCGGTCGTTTATCTGATCTCGACCGGCATTGGCGTATGGGGCAACAACAGTCCCGCCTTTTGGGCGATGGACATTACGAACTTTGTTTTTTGGATCGGCATCGGGCACGCCGGGACGCTGATTTCGGCGATTCTGTTCCTTTTTCGCCAGAGGTGGCGGACGGCGATCAACCGCTCGGCCGAGGCGATGACGGTTTTTGCGGTCGCGTGCGCGGGAGTGTTTCCGGCCATTCACGTTGGCCGGGTCTGGGTGATTTACTGGCTTGCGCCGTATCCGAATCAGATGTCGCTTTGGCCGAACTTCCGCAGTCCGTTGCTGTGGGACGTTTTCGCGGTGAGCACTTACGGGACGGTGTCGGTGTTGTTTTGGTATTTGGGAATGATTCCCGATCTGGCGACGCTGCGGGACCGTGCGCGGTCGCGTTGGCGGCAGTTTTTTTATGGTTTGTTTGCGTTGGGGTGGCGTGGATCGGCGAGTCAGTGGCGGCGTTTTGAGTGGGCGTATTTGCTTCTGGCGGCGTTGGCGACGCCGCTGGTGCTTTCGGTGCATTCGGTGGTGAGTTTCGATTTTGCGGTATCGCAGGTGCCCGGCTGGCACTCGACGATTTTTCCGCCGTATTTCGTGGCCGGGGCGATTTTCAGCGGGTGCGCGATGGTCATTACGCTGATGGTGCCGGCTCGATCGTTTTTTGGTCTGAAGCCGCTGATCACGATGCGTCATTTGGACAACATGAATCGGCTGATCCTTGGCACGGGCCTGCTGGTGGCCTACGCGTATGGGATTGAGATTTTCATGGCCTGGTATGGCGGCAATCCGTACGAGGCGTTCGCACAATTGAACCGGGCGTTGGGGCCGTATGCTTGGGCCTACTGGTTGATGATGGCCTGCAATGTGCTTGTGCCGCAGCTTTTGTGGTTCCGGAAATTTCGCACGACGACGTGGCTGATGTGGCCGATTGCCGTGCTGGTGAATGTGGGGATGTGGTTTGAGCGATACGTGATTATCGTGGCTTCGTTGGGGCGCGATTATTTGCCGTCGAGTTGGGGCATGTTCAGGCCGACGTTCGTCGACATTGCGATGTTGGTGGGCAGTTTTGGGCTGTTTTTTACATTGTTTTTGCTGTTTTGTCGCTATCTGCCGATGGTGGCCATGGCGGAGGTGAAGGGGGTCGTCGTCCCGTCTCACTCTGCTGGCCTTCTGCCGGAGGGAGAGGGGACTTTGGGAAGACGATGAGGCGACCGAGTAGTCAAGACGATTCGCTGCACGTGGCGGGCATGTTGGCCGAGTTCGATGGCCCCGAGGCATTGAAGTCGGCGGTGGCCGGGCTGCGCGAGGCGGGCTATGCGCGTTATGAGGCGTACAGCCCCTATCCGGTTCACGGCATTTCTTCGGTGATGGGTCGCAAGCGGAGCGTTCTGCCGTGGCTGGTTTTGGTTGGCGGAATCGCGGGCTGTTTTGGCGCGTTGCTTCTGCAATGGTGGACCAATGCCGTGGACTATCCGTATTTGATAAGCGGCAAGCCGGTGTTCAGTCTTCCGGCGAACATTCCGATCACGTTCGAGCTGATAATTCTGTTTGGGGCCTTGGCTGCGTTCGGGGGTGTCGTTGTGCTGTGCAATTTGCCGGAGCTGTATCATCCGCTGTTTGAGTGCGAGGAGTTCCGCCGCGTCACCACCGATGGATATTTCTTGTCGGTCGATGCGGCGGATCCGCGTTTCGAGAGGACTTCGACGGGGGATCTGCTGCGATCGTTGGGGGCGAGATTCGTGGAGGTCTACCAACGGCATTCGACGGCCGTTAGCATTCCGGGTTTTTTGAAGGCGGGCGTTGCGCTTGTGGCGGCGTTGGCGTTGCTGCCGCTTTTGTGGATTGCGCAGGTCCGCTACACGCCGAAGACGTCGCCGCGAATTCATCCGATCCTGGACATGGATTTTCAGCCGAAATATTTGCCTCAGCAATACAGTCCGTTGTTTGCGGATACGCGCGACATGCGTCCTCCGGTTGCGGGAACGGTGGCGGCGGATCAACGGATTGACGAGACAAATTTGCTGCGCGGCGTGGTGGACGGCAAGCCGGCGCGGGATTTTCCCATGCCTGTTTCGATGGAAATGATGCAACGGGGCCGGCAATGTTTCGGTATTTTCTGTGCGACCTGTCATGGGTTGGCGGGCGAGGGCGACGGGATCACGTCGCAGTTGGCATTCCAGCGCGAAGAGCCGAAATGGGTCAAGCCGACGTCGCTGCACGAAGCGTTGGTTGTCCAGCAGCCGGTCGGCCAATTGTTCGAGACCGTTACGAACGGGATTCGCACGATGCCGAGCTACGGCGTGCAGATTCCCGTCGAGGATCGGTGGGCGATTATTCTTTATGTGCGGGCGTTGCAGCGGAGCCAGGAGG
>JAEWUR010000333.1 GCA_023397045.1 Planctomycetota bacterium | reverse complement strand
CAGGTCAAACTGCTCCGCGTGCTCCAGGAGCACGAGTTCGAGCGCGTCGGCGACACGCAGACCGTTCGCGTCGACACCCGCGTGATCGCCGCCAGCAATCGCGACCTGTTGGAAGAGACCGAGGCAGGCCGTTTTCGCGAAGACTTGTACTATCGTCTGAACGTCGTGACGATCTACCTGCCGCCGCTACGCGAGCGCCGTGAAGATATTCCCGCCCTGGTCAGCCATTTTCTGAAAATCTACAACGAGCAGAACTATCGGCACGTTCCCTACGTCACTCCCCAGGCGATGCAGGCCTTGCAGGAGTATTCGTGGCCGGGCAACGTGCGCGAGCTGCAAAACTACATCGAGCGGGCCGTCGTTTTGGCCCCCGGCGACGAGTTGACGGCCGATCTGCTGCCCGAGGCCGTCCTCGGCGGCAAACCGCGACGCATCGGCCGGTCGCGCAACACCGACGTCGAGACGTTGGCCTCCGAATTGATCCAACAAGGCATCGAAACCGCCGGTCCCAGCGCCGAAAACCTCTATTCCGCGATTGTCAACCGAGTCGAGCGCGAATTGATCGTCCAAGTGTTGGCCTCCTGCGAAGGCGTCCAGATCAAGGCCGCCGAACGGCTCGGGATCAACCGCAACACGCTGCACAAAAAGCTCAAGGAATATGGGCTGGAAAAGTAGCCTGCCATGCTCTCCGGCGTAACCACTCTTTGTTTCTCCGCCAGCTATGCCGTCGCATTGGCATTGGAAATATCGCGGCTGATCTTTCGCAGCGGCGTGCGCCAGGTCGTGATGCTCGGGTTCGCCGCCGCGGGCTGGGTCGCGCACACGGCGTTTCTCTACCATCGCGCACTCAACGAACGCGGCGCGCCGCTCTCCAGCGAGCAAGACTGGTATTTCGTGGCCGCCTGGGTGCTGGTCGTCGTCTACCTCTACATGGCTGTCTTGCATCCCAAGGTCTACTTCGGTGTTTTTCTGCTGCCTTTGGTGCTCGGGCTGATCGCGTCCGCACGGTTCTTGGCCAGCGATCGACCGCTGGCGGCCGAGCCGGCATCGCGAATCTGGGGCGCGCTACATGGACTGTCGATCGTGCTGGCCTCGGTCGCCGTGTTGATCGGGTTCATGGCCGGGCTCATGTATCTGTTTCAGGCACGGCGGCTGAAAAACAAACAGCCGACCGGCGGCGGCCTGCAACTGCCAAGCCTCGAATGGCTGCAATGGGCCAACGGTCGCGCGATCCTCGTTTCCGTGTTGATGCTCGGCCTCGGCGTCCTTTCCGGCATGATCTTGAACCGGATCAACGCCCAGGACGCGGCCCGACGTCTGCCGTGGACTGATCCGGTGATCTTGAGCACATGGCTCATGTTCTTCTGGCTGCTCGCGGCGGTGGTGCTGAATGCTGTTTATCGCCCCACTCGGGCGGGACGCCGTGTGGCCTATCTCACGCTCGTCAGCTTCGTCTTCCTCGTCATCATGCTTGCCGCCGGCCTGCTGATGAACAGCCGACACTGGGGACGAGGCGTGAGGAAGAATGATGAATGCAGAATGATGAATGATGAATATCGGGCGGGAGTTCCGTGCATTGCGGATTCATCATTCATCATTCACCATTCATCAATATCACCATCCGGAGGCCCGCCATGCTAGTGCAGGTCGTCGGATGCAGTCACCACGACACGTCGGTCGCGGTGCGCGAACGGTTGGCGTTCTCGCCCGAGCAAACGCGCGAGGCGCTCGACCATTGGCGCCGCGTGTTTCCCGGCGTCGAGGTCGTGCTGCTGTCCACCTGCAATCGCGTCGAGGTTTACGCGGCCACCGAACGCCGGGCCGAGCCGACGCTCGATCAGATCGCCAAATTTTTGGCCCGATTCCACGGCATC
This sequence comes from Planctomycetota bacterium, assembly GCA_023397045.1. Classification (GTDB taxonomy): domain Bacteria; phylum Planctomycetota; class Planctomycetia; order Pirellulales; family Thermoguttaceae; genus JAEWUR01. The sequence goes on along the minus strand of JAEWUR010000333.1, from coordinate 1,892 downwards.
GACCCGGCCGAAGTGGTCGAACATCTCTATCAATACAGCGACGAGACCGCCGTCCGGCACTTGTTCACCGTCGCGGCAAGTCTCGACAGCATGGTGATCGGCGAGCCGCAGATCCTTGCGCAGGTGAAACAGGCCTATCAAGCGGCAACCGATCACGACGACACCGGGCCGCTGATGCACGCCGTGTTCCAGGCCGCGCTGCACACGGCGCGTCGCGTGGCCGGCGAAACCGCGATTCACCAGCGCCGCGTCAGCGTGCCGAGTGTGGCCGTCGGCGATTTCGCTCGGCAGATTTTTGAACGGTTCGACGACAAACAGGCGCTGGTCATTGGCGCCGGCGAGATGGCCGAAGAAACGCTGCGCTATTTGCGCGAGGCGGGCGTCCGACAAATCACGCTCATCAATCGCAGCTTCGACCATGCCGAGCAACTGGCCCAACGTTGGAACGGCCGGGCGGCCCGATGGGAAGACCTACCCCAGGCATTGGCCGACGCCGATCTCCTGGTCAGCACGACCGGATCGGACGAACCGATCGTCACGCTCAAACAATTCGCCGAGGTCGAATCGCGCCGCTACGAGCGGCCGCTGCTGATCCTCGACCTGGCCGTGCCGCGCGACTTCGAGCCGGCCATCGGCGACCGGCCCGACGTCTATCTCTACTCGATCGACGATCTTCAGGCGGCCTGCCTGCGCAATCGGGTGGAGCGCGACAAGGAACTACCCGCGGCCATGCGGATTGTCGATCAGGAAACCGCCCGATTCATGGCCGAGATGTACCATCGCGAGATCGGCCCGGTGATCGAGCGACTACGGCTGGGGTGGCAGAAACCCAAGGAGGAGGAGTTGCACCGGCTGTTGAACAAGCTGCCGGACCTGGACGAACGTCAGCAGGCCGAGATCTGCCGCTCGTTCGATCGGCTCGTGAACAAACTGCTCCACCCGCCGCTGGAATCGCTCCGCGACGAATCGCGCGAAGGCGTCCCCCGCGGCCTCCTGGATGCCCTGGCCAGGCTCTTCCAGTTGAAGGACTGATGAGCGTTTTTCATGCCTCCCCTCTCCCTTTGGGAGAGGGGCCGGGGGTGAGGGCGGTTTGCGTGGGTGGCCCCGATAGCTTGTCTATCGGGGTGCCGAAAGGCACAAGAGGAGTCGTTATTTCTCGGAAAAAACCTCTTGCGTCTTCGCCGCCCTGATCGCTGAGCTATCAGGGCCACCCCGATCCAAAAAAACGTTGTGTAAGGGCCAAGAACCTCGGAGCGATCCACAATGTCGATCAAAAAACCACTGGTTCGCCACCGTGACGAAACGTCGCCGGCCGACTGGTCGTTCGGCCAAATTCAGCGAGTCGTCACGGCCGGTGAAGGCGGCGTCGCCAACATCCACGTTGCCAAACTAAAACACCTGCCGCCATTCTTTCACACCGGTTACGACGAGGTCTACTACATCCTCTCAGGCACCGGCGTCGTGGTTCTCGATCACGAAACCCATCCCGTGCGTCCCGGCAGCATCGTCGTCATTCCCGCCGGCGTCACCCATTCCCTCCAGGCCGACGATGAACTCGAATTCGTGATCTTCGGCACCCCGCCCATCCCCATCGACGACGACCGCGCAAAACCAAGAAACGGTTGAGATCTAGCCGGCTGGGAAGAAAGGCATTCCTTGCGATGATCGACCGGCGGCAAGCCTCGATGGCTATGGTTTTGCCAATCGCCCCAATCGCCAGCCGGTTTGATCGAGGAACTCGACCAAATCGGACGACGTCAGCATTTGCAGTTCGCGCGGCCGTCGCACGGCGAGCGGATCGCTCCAGCCGTTGGTCCGCGCCTCGGCCGATTCCGCTTCGGCCGTTTCGCCGGGATGCAATCCGACTTCGACCGTGCAATGCTGCCCAACAC
>JAEWUR010000321.1 GCA_023397045.1 Planctomycetota bacterium | reverse complement strand
CCTCTATCCGTCTTCCTGATAATTCGACAATAACATGAACCGCTCTGTAGCCGTAGCTAGGTTTCTCACGGCGATCAATGATGAATGCGCCGGGAAAAGCCTTTTTTAAGATCTCGACAAATTCTTCCTGCTTCACAATATTATCTACTACAACCCTGCAACCGGCAATATCCTGCATTTGACTCAACCGGATGCTTTCACGTCGGAGTTTTTCCACGATCGAGAGCGTTGACTTCGCAGGCCTTCCTGTCGGTGACTGGCCACACCGACGAATGGTTTGAAGCACGGTATCATACGCTTCGCCATACAATCGGCGATAATCATCGAGCAAACGAAGATCGTCATCGGTATGAACGTCCCCCTTGAGTCGCTCCCCGAGTTGGTCGATCTTTGTCTTGCTCACCGGCAATTTGCGCATTTCTCTAATGATGATAGGATTCTGGCGAGATCAGCGGACGGCATCGAAAACCCTCCCCTCCTTGGCGGCCTCGTACAGAACGGTGCCGGGGGTGTCTTGCCACGCGTCAAAAATCGCTTCGGAGGTCACCAATACGTCGGTTGGAACGTCGAGCGGCTCCAGAGCTTCGTCCAGACGCACCATTTCGCGGCGATGATCAACGACTTTCGGCTCGATGACCAAAAAATCCAGGTCGCTGTCGGGCCGAGCGTCGCCCCGGGCGTGAGAACCGAACAATATCACTCGAGAACCCGCCGGCGCGGCGTCCAAAAGCAGATTGGCGGCTTTTTCGATGATCGTTGCGTCCATTTCGGCAACCTTTCAGACCTTGGGGAACAACGCCCTCAAATCTCACCACGCATTATGCCAGTCCCGATCTATTTCAACAAGTATCGATTGGCGATGCCGATGCCGGAGATGATGGTGCCGACGATGCCGACCAGGCCTTGGTCGTTGCCGCAAATAAAGAGGTTTTTCAGGTGCGTCGTGCCGTCACGGCGTTTCTCGGCCGAGCCATAGACCGCCCCGTCGGCATGGCCGGTGAAACGGTGGATCGTCATTGGCGTGAAAACGTCGTGGTCGATGACCGAGCCGCGGAAGTCGGGCACGAACCGGACCGCCGAATCGACCATGCGGTCGTAGCAACGGAGCTTGGCCAAGCGATAGCCGTCGGGATCGAGCGCCGCCCAACGGTCGAAACTGGCCAACATACACACTCGCATCATCCCTTCGCGCAGCGGCTCGGCATACGAAAAATTGTTCGGCGAGCAGATGACCCCGCTGCGGCAGTCGACCAGATCGTCGGGCTTCTCGTAGTGAAACTCCTCGGAATCGTTGAAAAACACGATCGTCTTGTCGTGTCCCATCGTGCGGGGTACGTCGTCCATGATCGAGATCGATTCGACGAACGACAACCGGCCGGGCGTCGGCGTCTCATCGACGAGGCCGTCGTCGCAGAGGCGCATGGTTTCGGTCCAGCCGGCCGAGGAAAGAATGTTTTTCGCCTCGATTTCATCGCCGCCTTCGAGCACGACCTTCTGGACGGCATCGTCCTTCACAACAATTCTCTCGACGCCCGATCGAAGCCGCAGTTCGCCGCCCATCTCCTTGTATCGCCGGACCAGCATCTTGAGAATCAGCCGAACGCCGGCCATCGGTCGGGCGAAACCTTCGAGAAAGATCGCCCGAAACATGATGCTGAACTGATCGAAATCGAGGTCGTGTTCCTTCGATCCCCCGTAAAAAAGGATCGGGCAGAAGATCATTTCGACCAGCAGCGGGTCGTCGATCAGGCTAGAGACGATCTGTCGCGCCGAGCGGTCGACGTTCGCCTGACCGAAATCGTCATAGTCGACCAGTTGGCTGACCAATCGCCGGAAGTTGTCGATTTGGCGTGGAAACAGCCGCCGCACGTCCGACTCCAGCAGGTGGAAATCGTTGGAGAACCGGAGCGTTGCACCGGGAAAAGCGATCGTCGAGCCGATCTGCGGCGCCAGCGACCACTCTTCCCACGTGATGCGAAGCTGCCGCAGCAGTCGGGCGAACGGCCCGTTGCGGGCGCCCTTGGGCGTATAGTTCGTGATCGCATGCAGCCCGACGTCATAGTCGCGGCCGCGCTGCCGATAGAACGAGTTGAGCCCACCGATGGTGCTGTGCCGTTCGAGAATGCAGACACGCTGGCCGAAATGCGCCAGCCGGATCCCCGCCGCGAGTCCCGACATGCCGGCGCCGATGATGATGGTGTCGTACATGAGCCAAGGGACTAGGGGCTAGGGACTAGGGATTAGATGCTATCATCCCGACCCTAATCCCTGCTCTTTGTCTATTTCTGAATGTCCTTCATGCGCGGTTCGAGATATTTGACCGTGCTGGCCATACTCGCCAACTCGGTATACTCTTCTTCGGGAATCTGGACGCGGTATCGCTTGCGAAGTTCCATCACGATGTCGAGAAAGTCCATGCTGTCCAATTCGAGTTGTTCGCGAAACGGAACCTCTTCCTTCAAGTTGCTCAGGTCCTCGTCGGGTGCGATGTCGCCGAGGATTTCCAGGATCGCTTCTCGTATTTCCGATGCCGTCATGGCCGTTTCTCCAGGTTGTTTCGTTGGGGCTAGGGGTTTATCCGTAGGTTATGCTTCAGCATAACAACTCTCACGGTGACGCTCTTGTTATGCTGAAGCATAACCTACCACTAGCCACGACCCACTTTCTTCACAATGACTACCGAATTGATTCCCAACATTCCAAACGAGTTATTCAGAATTGTATCGACGCGGTCCAGCTTTCGAGGCTGATTGGTCACCAAACCCGGCAAGGCGCATTCCGGATCGAGATGATCCACATTGATGGTCGGATGGCACCAACCGTCGTCGAAGGCGGGCAGATTGCCGGCCAATTCGAGCGCGCCGGCCGCACCCATCGCGTGGCCGATGTAGCTCTTCGCATTGTTGAACGCGGTCAGCGTTTCGTTTCCGTTCCAAATCTCGCGCAGCGCCTGGCACTCTTGGATGTCGCCCGAATTGGTGCCGGTGGCATGCGTGCTGACGATGCTGATCTGGTCGGCGTTCAATTCCGCTCGTTTCAATGCCAGACGGATGCACTCGGCCTGACGGCCCGGGTCGGGCAGAACGAAATCGGTCGCGTCGCTGTTCATGGCATAGCCGGCGACTTCGCCGTAGATTTTCGCGCCCCGGGCCAGCGCGTCGTCGAGTCGTTCGAGAACGAACATGCAGCCGCCCTCGGCCACGACAATCCCGTTGCGATCGACGTCAAACGGTCGCGACGCCTTGGTCGGGTCGTCATGTTTGGCCAACGCACCCTGGCTGTGAAAACTGGCGAAGATGCCAAACGTGTGGATGCTTTCCGAGACGCCGCCCGACAGCGCGACGTCGCATTCGCCAAGCCGGAGCATCTGCACGCCCTGGATAATGCCTGCATTGCCCGCCGCACAGGCCGCGCCAAGCGTGTAATGCGGGCCGGTGATGTGCATGTTCAGCGAGATCTCGCCGGCCGGATTGTTGGCTACCGTGCGGGGATTGTGGTGGTGCGACCAGAATTGAGTGTCGTAGTCGTAGCCCTTGAGAAGGAAGATTTCGTTCTCGGTCTCGACGTTGCCGTGTTCGGTCACGCCGACGTAGATGCCAACCCGCGAGTGATCGACATTCGCCCATTCGATGCCCGAGTCGGCGACCGCCTCGTTGGCGCAGTAGATGCCGATGCTTCCGACCCGGGTGCCGCGACGCAATTCCTTGCGTTTCTGATAGCGCAATTCGTCGAAGTGGCAGACGCCGGCCACGGTCGAGCCAAAATACCGGATCTCGTAGGCTGTCACGCCGCTGCGGCCTTCCAACAGGGCCGTGCGGAACTCGGGCAGAGAATTGCCATTCGGCGCGGTCAATCCCACGCCGGTGATCACAATTCGTTGTTGATCCAGCCTTTCCACCGTCTTAATCCCACTTGGTCCGATCGCCACCAAAGCAAACAGCTAAGGCTACACGGTCGGACGCGGATTGGCAAGCGGCGTAGAACGAAACCCACCGGTGGCGGGGGTGAAATGCCGAATGCCGAACTTCAAATGACGAAGAAATGACGAAATCCAAATGACGAAAGGCACTCGCCCATGGCCGTTTCGTGCTTCGATATTTGAATTTCATTCGACATTTGAATTTCGGCATTCGACATTGCCAGATGGGCGCGCGAATCGCCCCACCGCCAACCCTATTCCGTCTCGGAAATGGCCTGATCGAGTAGTTCGGGCAAGTTCGAAATCGCCCGTAATTCCGGAGCGATGCGCGGGTGTGCAAAAATTCGGACGCGTTTTACGTAATCGTCGAACTGCTCGGTGGCCAGTGTTCGAGTGACCGGCGAGACCTCGCCGAGGGACCGGTAGCAGCCTTCTTTTGGGAAATGGATTTCCACGTCGAACTGGACTTCGCGGGTTGTCGGCGGCGCGTCGAAGAGGATTTCGTGCGGGGCCACAACCCGGCCGATCGCCGAACTGATCAGGACGGCGAATCGCTCGGCGCAGGCCGTCAGCCAGGGATAGGGACGCCGGGCCAGTCGTTGATAGAGGTCCTTCTGTTCGATGAAACTGTATTGGGCCAGACGCTTGTAGAGTCGTCGTGTTCGGCCGAACAGCCCGTCGAGAAGGTCGCCTGCCGGACTGCCGCCGGCCACGCGGGTTAGCTCCTCGATCATCTCCGGCTCGGTCATCCGGAACAGGGCGTCCAGTTCCAGCGATCCGTGCAGCAGATAGAACGCCCGTTGAAGCATGGCCGTGGCCGAACGGACGCCGTGATGCCAATAGACCTCGCTGAACATGACGTAACGAGCGAAGACCATCAGTTCGGCGGCCGTTTTGCCTTTGACCGTGATCGCCAGTCCGTCGCCGGCTTGGTTCAGGCACAGGCTGCCCAGCAGTCGCTGCTGGTCGAAATGCCGGCCGTAGGGCACGCCCGCATGGAGACTGTCGCGATAGAGATAGTCCATTTTGTCGATATCGATCGGCCCCGACAACATGCTAGTCAGGATTCGCGACGTTGGGTCGCGCGGCTTCTCGCTCAACAGCGCGACGACATCGCGCGGATTGACGTGCCAGTCGTGGCGCAAGACGTCGGCAATCTCGCCCTCCAGCAGAAAGCTGTTGGCGAACATCTCGTGGCTGGGCACGCTCGGCAGGTGGATATCCTCGATCGGATGGCAAAATGGCCAATGACCAAGGTCGTGCAACAAGGCCGCGACGCAGAACAACTCGGCGTCCTCGGGCCGAATGGTTTTGGCGAAACGCTCGTCGTGGGCCAACTGTTTCAGATAGAGCAATGCCAAGCGATAGACGCCCAGGCAGTGCTCGAATCGCGTGTGAATGGCCGCCGGATAGACCAACGAAACCAGCCCGAGTTGGCTAACGCGGCCGAGACGGCGAAAGTCGGCCGTATCGATCAGTTGCCGAACGCGCGGCGTCAGCGGCACGTCCATTTCCGGCGGAA
>JAEWUR010000292.1 GCA_023397045.1 Planctomycetota bacterium | reverse complement strand
CTTTCAATACCATTTACGCAACAGCCTGAGTGACCTTTGTTGCAGCATGGTCTGTAACAGATGTGAAAGAATGAAGACGTGAATCTGGTGAAAAGAACAGTATTTCTGGTTTTGGTTTATTTCCTTCTGCTGGTCGGACAAGATAGCGCGTATGAAACGGGGCTGCCTTCGGCAGTTGTACCCAATGGTCTTGGCGTGAACTACAACTATGTCGGCGTTGGGGGCGATGGCCCAGACGCCATTAACATGCAGGCATCCGGATGCAAGTTGGTTCGCGTAGATCTCACGTGGGACGTCGTTGAACGGACCCGCGGGGAGTACGACTTCACCAACTTCGACGGCTTTGCGAAGGCATGTGCCGCGCGTGACATTCGGATACACTGGAACCTCGTATACGGCAATCCGAATCTCTATGGCAATGATCTTGATTCGCCGGCCTGGCGGCAAGCATTCACCAATTACGCCGTAGCTGCCGTAACGCACTACAAAGACCGTGGCAATATCTATGAGCTCTGGAACGAGTCGAACTGCGGCTTCTGGCCAGAAGGCAGCGACATCGGCAAGGTGGATCATTACATGGCGCTGGCAAATCAAGTGTTGCCCGCCATTCGTCAGGCCGATCCCACCTGCACGATCATCGCGCCTGCCACGACCGGCATTGACCACCCGTTTCTAGACGCGTGTTTTCGTCGAGGGCTCCACCATCACATCGATGCGGTCAGCGTACATCCGTATCGCCACGAGAGCTCGCCGGACCCGGAGTCTGTCGTCGCCGACTATGCCGCCGTTCGCCATGTCATCGACAAATACAGGCCAGGGTTGCCCATTGTATCCTCGGAATGGGGTTGGTCCACCGCGCCTGGTTTCACGGCCACCAACGGCCTCTCGGCAGAAATGCAGGGCAACTACCTGGCGAGAATGTTCCTCGTCAACCTCAGTGAAGGCATTCCGCTATCCAACTGGTACACCCTCAAAGATCGAAGCAACGACCCCAAAGACATCGACGGCAACTTCGGAATGATGACGCTGAAGACAGAGCCGAAGCCGGCCTGGCGAGAAATGCGCAGGCTGGTAGACGCGCTGACGGGCAAGAAGTTCAGCGAACGGTTGCCCTCGGATCGCGACGATTGGCTCTTGGTCTTCAGCTCCTCCGATGGCCAGCACACGTTGGCAGCATGGACCACCAAGACCAACCCGTGCGATGTCACGGTGGCCGGTTGGGGAACGCTCCGTCTGTCGGCAAAGCCGATTTACGTGAACGCTCCGGCCAATTCAACGTACGTTGGCCCTGCATCACAAGTGCATCGTGACCAAGAGTTCACCAAGGTCAATCTAACAGTCGAGCCCGGACATTCGTGGACTCCGCCCTTTGGATTGGATCGTGTGGGGCGTCCGATGGACGCGGTAGTTGCGATTCCGGACGGCGCCAAACTGCCAAGCGAATGCGTCATCGTCGAATATCGCGACGGGCAGGAAATCGGACGGCACCCGGTCGGGTTCATCGAGAATGCGAAGCCGAGGGGATACTTCGGCCGCGTTCCTTTGGCCCGGTGGCCCTCCGAGGTGGCCGTTCTGATAAAGGCCGCTCCCGAAGCCGCGTTCGTCGAGGCCGCACGTGCAAAAGTAAGTCCGCCGTCTCTCGATGTTGAGGTGGTGGCCCGCCCCGAACATCCCGTCAACCCGGTCGACCTTGGAACGGTTCTTGTTCCCGCCGATTGGTTGCTGTTGGCGGGGGGGCAGAAGGCGGAGATCGAGATTGCCGCGCTCAGCCGAGACGGCGATATGCAGGGCGCCTCGGTGAATGCCTGGTACGAATCGGCTCCCGACAAGAAGATCAACGTAAAAATGCCGTTAATGCGAGGCGAGAAAGCACATGCAAAAATTGCGATGAGCCCGGCCCCTGCAACGTTGCTGAAAGACCAACTGCACGTTGCCGTCGTCGATGCCGACGGCAACCAAGTGTGGCGCAAGGACATTCGGACGATGCTCGTGCCGGAACCGCCCAAGTGGCCAAGCTTTGGCGCCGTCGCGACCAAGCTGCGCTATGACCTGCCGATCGCATCGCGCGAGGGCGAGACGATTGAGTATGAGAATGGGTGGGATCCACAACTTGACGACGTCGTTGTGTTTCTACCCGGCGGTGGAAGGTTCGTGTTCTGGCGGGCGGCCTCCTACTGTCCATTTTGGGCGGGACAGTCGAATGTGGGGTTGAGCCTCGAATGGGCCGAACGCGAGCCGCCGACCGACGCCACCGATTGCGTCGAACCATTGATGGACAAGGAGTTGCGACATGGTCGCGTCGAGATCGTCGAATCGACTCCGGCACGCATCCATGTCCGATGGCGATACCAGCCGTGCGATCTGAACTATAAAACCTGGGGCGATTCGGCCGTTGAAGACTACTTCTTCTATCCCGATGGATTCGCCACACGAACGACGACGTTGGACTGCAATCACGAAGCCAATTTTGAGTTGAATGAGTTCATCGTCATTCGCCCGCCTTCCGCATACCCGCTCGATGTCCTACCGAACAAGCCAATCGAAATGCTCTGGCTCAATGGCGGGAAGGATGATATCTCATATCCCTGTGTCGGGTCGGATCGGGAGGAAGTATTGAATCGGGCGTTGAAGAAAAACCAAGCACCGATCTTCCGCGTGCATTTCAGCAAGACAGACCCTCTGGCGGTCGTTCAATTCTCGCCATGGACGATTGGGCCATGGGAAACCTATTACCCGCATTGGGAC
>JAEWUR010000091.1 GCA_023397045.1 Planctomycetota bacterium | reverse complement strand
GCTCTCATAGCCGCCGACGTCGTCGCCTTGCCAGCAATGGATCGAGATCGGTATCCGTTGAAGAATTTCGAGCGCTGCGTCGACATCGACGCCCAATTCCGCGTATTGTTCCTTGGCCTCGGCATAGGCTTTTTCGATTGCGGCAGCGGTCATGAGAATACGTCTCCTGGATTTCGAGAGTTTTCGTTGGCTTGTTGGAAAAGACGCCCCGGTCGTCGGCGATTTGCAGCGCCACCCGCACCCCGCCCCAAAATCGGGCAAGGGCAGAATAGTCGTCAATCTACCACTCGGACGAGAGAAGATCGATAGACAAACTGCGCGGATAAATATGCTATATGCGCATGGGCAAAACAACGCCAAAACCTGCCCAAAATACCCCGATCCACGTCGTCGCCCGACGTTCAAACCGTTGACTTCTTGGTCATTTCAGCGATATTCTGGATATTTCAAGTATTTTCACGAGGTTTTTTGCAGCAACGACAATCCTGCAACAACACCATCCCGCCGAGGGGTTCGATGTCAAATTTGCCCCAGGAATATTTCCGATACCTCCCGGTCAGCGATCGGGACGTTCAATGGGATCTCTACGTGACCGGCGTCGGCTCCTCGGGCGTACCTTCCGGCAGCAACTACCCCCGGAGCATCCACCCCGATCTCTACCAATTCGTCGGCCAGCGCGGCCGCGTTCTGCCCGAGTTCCAAATCCTCTACATCACCCGGGGACGAGGGCGGTTCGAGTCGAAACCGAGCGGCAAACGCGACATCGTCGCCGGAAATGTCCTATTGCTCTTTCCCGGCGTCTGGCATCGCTATCGCCCTTCCTCCCAGACCGGCTGGGACGAGTATTGGGTCAGCTATAACGGCGACTACGCACGCCGGCTGGTCGAACGGGGGTTCATCTCGCCGGAAGATCCCGTTTTGAACACCGGCATGGACGACACGATCCTACGCCCTTACCTGACGCTCATCGACCGCGTTCGCCTCGAGCCGCCGGGCTATCAACAACTCATCGCAGCCAACACGATGGAAATTCTCGCCGCGGCATTGGCGGCCGTGCAGATTTCTCGGACAGGCGGACGCGCGGCCGCCGCCATTCGCGAGGCCAAAATCCTCCTGGCCCAATCGACCGAACAAATCGTCGACATGGAGCAATTGGCCGCCCAACTGCACATGAGCTACGCCCATTTTCGTCGTGTTTTCAAGCAGCAAACCGGCCTGTCGCCCTACCAATACCACTTGCAGCTACGAATCCATCGCGCCCGCGAAATGCTGCACGGCACCACGCTGACCGTTCGCCAGGTAGCCTCTCGGCTGAACTTCCCGAACCCCTATCACTTCTCGAAAATCTTCAAAAACAAGACCGGCATGTCGCCCGGCCAGTGGCGTCGCGGCGGCGGCGAAAAAACACCCAGCCGCTGATTCTTGTATACTTGCCGCGTTATGCCGATTCTCCCGATTCTGACGGCCTCCCCGCCGTCGATTTCTGCCATCCTTCATCCCCCAAGGGGTAGCTCTAACCTATCCTTGTGCAGCCGGTGGGTTAGATGTTCCCGCCAACAATTATCATTCCGTCGCAATGAAGGGTCTTATGATGCGTCCCCAATTCTTATTGTCCGGCTGGTTCCTGACCGGCTTCGTTCTGGTTTCGTCAATCGGTTGCAGCGAGGCGCCGCCTGAGGTCACAACCGCACCGCCGACCGTGATCGTGCAGGTGCCCGTCGAAAAGGAAGTAACCAACTACGAGGAATTCACCGGCCGGACCGACGCCGTCAACCGTGTCGACATCCGCGCCCGGGTGAGCGGCTATCTCATCAAGGTCAACTTCAAGGACGGCGACATCGTCAACCAAGGCGATTTGCTCTACGAGATCGACCCGCGACCGTTCCAGGCCGACCTCGACATGGCCAAGGGCCAACTCGAACGGCTCCAGGCCCAGAAAAAACTGCTCGACATTCAGGTCGAACGCTATGAAAAGCTGGCCGTCAAGGGCGCGGCCAGCCAACAGGACGTCGATCAATACGTGGCGCAACAGGCCGAAAACATCGGCGGCATCAAAACAGCCCAAGCCAACATCGAGCGGGCGGAACTGAACCTCGATTTCACCAAAATCACCGCGCCGATCACCGGCAACATCAGCCGGACGCTGCTGACCGCCGGCAACCTGGTCAATGCCGACGCCACGCTGCTGACCACGCTGGTCTCGATCGATCCGATGTACGCCTACTTCAACGTCGAGGAGCCGACGCTGCTGCGCGTCGAAAAAATGATCCGCGAAGGCGTCATCAAAATGCGAGACGAAAAGGTCGAGGTCCGGATGGGACTCGCCGACGACGTCGATCGCCAGTTCCCATTGACCGGCACGATCGACTTCGTCAACAACACGGTCGACCCCCAGACCGGAACGATCCTTCTGCGCGGAAACTTCCCGAACCCGTACAAGATCCCCGGCAATCCGCCCTTGCTGACCCCGGGCCTGTTCGTGCGAGTTCGCCTGAACATCGGGCCGCCGCACCAGACGCTGCTGATCGATCAACGCGCGATCGGCACCGACCAGGGCCAGAAATACCTGTATGTCATCGACAAGAACAACAAGGTCGTCTATCACCGCGTCCAACTGGGCCAACTCTTCGACGGCCTGCAATCGATCGAAGAAGGTCTGAAACCCGGCGAACGCGTCGTCATCGACGGGCTGCAACGCATCCGCCCCGGCATCGTCGTGAATCCCCAGGAAGAAAAAAAATAGTGGATGGTGGATAGTGGTTAGTGGATAGTGAACGATTCGCATGAAAATGCGAAGCCGCAAGCATCTGACCTTGTTTTCCACTAACCACTAACCACTACCCACTACCCACTACCGCCATGATCTCCCGCTTCTTCATCGACCGGCCGATTTTCGCCAGCGTGCTGTCGCTGGTGATTCTATTGGCCGGCGGAGTCACGTTGAGAACGCTGCCGATCGCGCAGTATCCCGACATCACGCCGCCGACGGTCGAAGTCATCTGCTCCTATCC
>JAEWUR010000014.1 GCA_023397045.1 Planctomycetota bacterium | reverse complement strand
CCTCTCCCGGCGGGAGAGGGGACTTTTTTTACGCTAATTTTGCTTGGAAGACCGGTGGGCAGTCGCGGACGCCGCCGCGGCCGAACTCGGCGATCATTTGTTTCAGTTGGAAAAACGTACCGGCCTTTGGGTCGGCGATCAGCAGGTTCGCACCGACGGCCGCCGAGGCGGTAGCGACCGTCGAGGCGTCGGCGCCGGTGATCGCTCGGACGCCGGAAAGTCGATTTGCCAGGCACAACCCTGCCGCGGTGTGGCGCGTCAGGAGCACGCCCAGGGTGTCGGGCGCGGCGATTTCGGTCGCCAACTGCTCGGTCGAGGCGAGGATGCAGTCGGAGATCGCGTGTTCGACGCGGAAACCGTCGCGCGTCAGGCCGGCGACCAGGGAGGCTGGATCGAAGCTGCTGCCCAAGACGACGATCGCCAGTCGCAGCGGTTCGGTTTGTTTTTTTGGCGCGTCGGCGAACTCCAACGCGATGCCGCGGCGGAGCAGTTCGTCGCGAACGGCGGGCGTGACCACGGCCTCGCGTGAGACGACGATTCGTTTCGCGCCGTTAAGCCGTCCGGCAACATGCTCCAGCGTGACCACGCGGTCGTTGAAGGTCAACGGTTGCGGCGTTGCGGATGGAGGATGGGGGATGGGGGATGGAGGAATTTCAGATTTCGGATTTTGGAACTGCGGTTCACTGGCCACCGAACACTGGCCACTGGCCACTGGCTTTGCAGCCGCGAGTTCGGCGAGGACTTCGCGTACGATGCGTTCGATATCGTTGATCGATGGAATCATTCGTCGCGTATCCCCAATACTGACCAGCGGGCGGGCGATGTCATGTCGCCGACCAGATCGCGGGTACCGATGCCGTCGCTGGTAATCATCACGGTCTCACCTATTCCGGCGCCTAGCGAATCGATCACCAGGATCGGGTCGCCCTCGACCGTTCGTTCGTCGGCTTGGAGCGCCATGACCAGCATCAACTTCCATCCTTGGAGGGAAGGATGTTTGACGGTGGCGGTGGCGGAGCCCATGACGCGGCCGAGATACATTGGATGGTCTTTCGTTTCCTCTTGGCAGAGGATTATGGTGGTGGCGGAGCGTTTTTTGGCGGCCGCCCTCACCCTAGCCCTCTCCCGGAGGGAGAGGGGACTTTTTTACTTTCCGAGGATCCGAAGGTTGTCGACGATGGTGCAGCGGCGTTCGCGGGTGAAGGTATAGGGGGTTGTTACGCCTTCGCCGGTTGGTCCGGCGATCGAGTAGGAGCCGTAGCCTTCGCCGCCGTTGCCCAATGCGGCCATGCATGCGCCGTTTTTGACGAACAAGGTTGTGTCGAGGGCCTTGCCCATCTTGGTCATGTTGTTGACGTTCGTCGAGTGGATGATCGACGTGTGTCGGAATCCGTGTTCGTAGATGCGTGCTTTCTCGATGGCCTCGTCGACGTTGCGGCATCGCACGAACGGGACGAACGGCATCATCTGTTCGACGGGGACGAAGGGGTTGGACTCATCGGTTTCGCCGAAGACCATTTCGACTTCCGGGGCGATGGTCTTGCCGGCGGCTCGGGCGAGCACGGCGGCGTCTTGGCCGATGAACTCTTTGTTGGCGACGTCATGTTTTTTGTCGCCTTCGCCGACGGAGCCGATGGCGGCGCGGGTGAGGGCCGAGATTTCGCCGGCGTTGAGGCGAACCGCTCCAGCCCGTTCCATGGCGGTCATCATGCCGTCGAAGACTTTATCGACGACGAAGACTTCTTTTTCGGCGATGCAGAGGAGGTTATTGTCGTAAGCACCGCCCTTGATGATGGATCGGGCGGCGTTGTCGAGATCGGCGGTTTCGTCGACGACGACGGGTGGATTGCCCGGTCCGGCGACGATGGCGCGTTTGGGCTGTTGCATGGCCGCTCGGGCGACGCCTGGGCCGCCCGTGACGCAGATCAGGTTGATGTCGCGATGTTTGAACAGGTCGGCGGCGGTCTCGAGGGTTGGCTCGGTGATGAGGCACATCAGGTTATCGACGCCGAGGTCGCGGTAGATGGCTTCGTTGAAGCGGCGGACGCCCTCGGCGGCGATGCGCCGGCCGCTGGGATGCGGATTGAAGACGACGGTGTTGCCGGCGGCGATCATGCAGATGGCGTTGCAGGCGACGGTGGGCAGCGAATGGGTCACGGGGGTGACGGCGCCGATGACGCCGAAGGGGGCTCGTTCGATGACGGCGAGGCCGTGGTCGCCGCTATAGACTTCGCTGCGAAGGAACTCGACTCCCTGTGCGCCGGCCGCGCCGATGAGCTTGTCGATTTTGTGTTGCAGCTTGCCGATCTTCGTTTCTTCCATTTCCATCGTGCCGAGCTCGACGCGCTGTTCGATGCAGATGCGGCGGATGTGGCCGAGCGCGCGTTTGCGGTTTTCGAGCGTCATGCGCGAGAGCCGTTCGAAGGCTTCGCGAGCGGCGGCGACGGCTTGGTTGACGTCGGTGAACAGGCCGAAGCGCCCTTGGTAGCCGCCGGCGACCGGGGCGCCATTGCCGTTGGGGCTTCCGCCGAGACGGTTGAGCACCTGTTCGACCACGTTTCGGACAAGAGTTTCGTCGATCTGCATGGTGGATCCTTTGTTGCGCCGCCGTGCCGGTGGCGGCTAAACATATTAGATTTTTTGTTGCGCCGCGTGCCGGCGGCGGCTAAACGTCGTTACGTGATGTTTTCTATTTGTTAGCGTCTTCTTTGTCGTAGACGCTGGTTTGGCCGACGTGGACGGTGTCGATGATTCCGATGACGACCGTATCGACGGGCAGCGACTTGGTTTCGGGCGTGAGTCGGGCGCTGGAGCCCTGCGTGAGCAGGACCATCTCGCCGACGCCGGCGCCGAGCGAGTCGACGGCGACCATCGAGCGGCCGGTGGTGACCAATCCGCCGCGCGTTTTGGGGTCGAGCCGGTAGGGTTCGACCAGCAGGAGTTTGTGGCCGACCATCGTGCCGACCTTTTCGGTGGCGACCAGCGTGCCGGTAACTTTTGCGATTAGCATGGCAATGCTCTCCCTACGCAGGTTGTTTCGACAGAAGTTCGGCGGCCTGTCGGGCGACGATGATTTCCTCGTTGGTCGGGACGACCCAAACCTGGACGCGGCTGTTGGCGGCGCTGATTTTTGCCTCGCCCTTGGCCGAGGCGTTGGCCTCGGGGTCGAGGACGATGCCCAGCTCTTCGAGATTGGCGAGCACATCGGCGCGGAAGGTCGGTCGGTTCTCGCCGATGCCGCCGGTGAAGACGATGACGTCGGCGCCGCCGAGTTCGACGAGGTAGGCGCCGAGGTAGCGCCGTGTGTCGGCGACGAAGACGTCGAGGGCGAGT
>JAEWUR010000008.1 GCA_023397045.1 Planctomycetota bacterium | reverse complement strand
AAATGAAGATCGGCGTCGAGGATTATTGATACTCAGGTAAATAATGTCGGGTGGTTTATGGCCGAAAACTCCTGTTTACCGGCCTTCCGTTGGTCGGCCTCCGGGCATTACTTTCCTGAAACCCAATAGTGGGCTGTCCAATTCAAGTTTACGAATGGCCCGAACATCGTAACCCGAAGCGTAAACGAGGGTCCGCCTCGCGGGCCATGAAAAACCAAAAACACCGCAATGGTCCGCAAGGCGGACCCTACCGAGGTTGCGGCCCGACCTTTCCGCAACGGAAGCCTCTTGACCCCCACGTATTACGGTGCGTGGGTTTTCTCCCATTGCCCCTCAGATAAGTATTGCAACAAGGCCGACCATCGGAAGGCCGGAGTGGGGGCAAAACGCGTAAACCCGTGTTGCATTACTTTGCGGACCATTAAAAAGGGCATCGCGCGGTTTTCTGGCGAGAAGGCGCTTGTCGCGGCGGCAGTTTTCGTGTATACAGTTATTATAACAACATAAACTCTAGCTGCCGCCCGCCAAAGGTTCTGTTGTGGATCACAAAAACCAGTATTCTCGCTCGGCGTTCCTCCCGTGGTTTTGCGTCATCCTGCTGTCGCTTCTGGTGGCCTGGCCGCTCGCGGCCGAAGACCGCCCGACGGATGCGTCGAACACCGATGCGGGCGAGCTTCGACAGCGGGCGGTCGATGTCCTTCGGCGCGTCGTCAAGGATCAAGATCGTTGGGTGAAAGTCCATGCCGCGGAGGAACTATTGGCGCTCGACTATCCCCAGGGCATCAAGGACGCATTTCTCGCCGAAGAGAAGCGTTACGGCGAGGAACCGGAGTATCGCATCGGCGTCTGGCGAGTCCTCGCCCGGGCGTCCAGCAGCGAGAAGGAACGAACGGAATGGATCGTTAAGATACGCGCACCGATCGATGACGCCGCCGCACCGGACCGATGTCATGCCATCGAGACTTTCGCCAAGCTGAACGATCCGGCAACCGAAGAAGAGATGGCGGCGTTGCGAGAAATCATCCAAAACGGCCCGGAGCTGATTCGTCCCTATGCCGCGTGGGTTCTAATGAACTCGGGTCAGGCCGACGCCGAATCATCCTTGGTCGAGATGCTCGATTCGCCGGACGCCAAGACGCGCGGCGGCGCGGCCTATGCACTGTTTCATCAGGGAACCCTCCGCCCCGCGACCATCAATGCGTTGATTGCGAAGGCCAAGGCAGAGCCGAAGGACTCTGAGGCCCGAGTCTATCTTCTTAGTGCGGCCGTGATCCACGGACCGTCGGACGTCCGTACGGCATTCACGGGCGATTTGAAGAAATACATGGCCGAAGGACAGCCGGCCGACCGGTATCAGGCCGCGATGGCGTTTTCGCAAATCGGCGGGAAGGCGGATCTTCCTTGGTTGACTGGCTATTTTGACGACCCCGACCCGGACGTTGCGGCCGCCGCGGCCTATGCCACCATGCGGGTCGAACGCCGAAATCCCCATCCGCTTTCGCTAATCGATTGGTCGGTCATCGCGGCCTACGGCGCTTTTCTCATCGGAGTCGGTTGGTACTACCAACGTCGCACCAAGACGCGCGAGCAATATTATCTGGGCGACCGCAACATGTCGCCGATCATGGTCGGCCTGTCTCTTTTCGCCGCATTGCTCAGCACGATCTCGTTCTTGGCCCTGCCGGGCGAGATCATCAAGTATGGACCGGTGTTTCTAAGCTATCTGTTGATCTATCCGCTCTGCGCGATTGTCATTGGCGGGTGGATGATCCCCTTCATCATGCGATTGCGCGTGACGAGCGCCTATGAGATTCTGGAAGTCCGGCTTGGGCCGGCTTGCCGGACGATCGGTTCGGTTCTGTTCTTGTTGCTGCGACTGTTCTGGATGGCGGTCATCATCTATGCGACCACCGCCAAAGTGCTCGTCCCCCTGTTGGGCTTGGAGGCGTGGACGACGC
Source organism: Planctomycetota bacterium (assembly GCA_023397045.1). Classification (GTDB taxonomy): domain Bacteria; phylum Planctomycetota; class Planctomycetia; order Pirellulales; family Thermoguttaceae; genus JAEWUR01. Next base: position 751 of record JAEWUR010000008.1, on the reverse strand, counting down.
CGATCGTCGGCACGGCGATGGCTGCGTTCGCGATCACTTATACGACGATGGGCGGACTCAAGGCCGCGGTGTTGACCGGCGTCGTCAAGACGGGCGTTCTTCTTGGCGCGGCGGTGCTAATGGTCATCTTGATCACCCATGTGCTCGGCGGCACGCACGCGTGGTGGCCGAGCCATTGGCCCGCTCATTGGCCGGCGGTCAAATTCTATGATCCGACCGAACGGATGACCATGTTCGGCACGATGTTGGCAACTTTTACCTGGTTCGTCTGCACCTCGGTTTCAGATCAAATCGCCGTCCAGCGATATCTGGCCACCCGTGATGTCAAGGCTGCTCGGACCGTGCTCTATATCACGCTCGGCGCCGACACCGTGATCGCCGTCGTGCTGGTGTGCGTGGGACTCGGATTGCTCGCCTATTTCCAGGCGTATCCGAACCTGCTGTCCGACGGCCAAACGGTGCTGGGCGACAGCGATAAGTTGTTTGCTCGTTACATCGTCGTTGGATTGCCCACGGGACTCAGCGGACTCGTGGTCGCTGCGTTGCTCGCTTGCGCCATCGCCTCGCTTGCCGCCGGAATCAACTCGGCGGCGTCGGTCGTTACCGTCGATTTCATCGACCGAATCCGGCGACAGGATGCCACCGCGGAAGCTAGGCACGTCGGGCAGTTGCAGTGGATTTCGTTCTTCGTCGGCGTGGCCGTGGTCGTCTTGAGTCTTGTGGTGTACCTTGTGCCGGGGAATCTCATGGA
>JAEWUR010000700.1 GCA_023397045.1 Planctomycetota bacterium | reverse complement strand
TGTATTCTTCGGTAAACTTGTAATTGTTGTACGGGCTGATGTATTGCTGGAACTCGTTCAGGGCCTGTTTGCCAAGCGTGTTGCGATCCACCAGGAACAAAATCCGCTTGGCTTTGCCGAACTTGATGAGTCGGTAGCTTTCGGTACAGGCCGTGAAGGTCTTGCCGCTGCCGGTGGCCATCTGAATAGCGGCTCTTGGCCGATTGTCGGCAAGCGACACCTCCAAGTTTTCAATCGCTTCGGTCTGCACGTCCCAGAGACCGGTAGTGATAAGTTCCGGCATCTGCCGCAGATTGGAGCGGAGTTGGCTATCGAGCGTCGCCAGCCGAATCAATTCCTCGGGCCGATGGAACGTGAAAACCTCTCGGCTGCGGGCATTGGGCTCAAGACCGTTGGTGAAGCGGGTTTCGATGCCGGTGGATTCGTACGCGAATGGCAGCGGCAGGTGGTAATGCGGCAGATTGGCATGCAAGCCGGACGAGTACTTGGCCGACTGCAATTCGACGCCTGTCAACGTGTGGTCTTCCGGCTTGGCCTCAATGACGCCGATGGCCTTTCCGCCAGCGTAGAGAAGATAGTCAACATCGCCAGAGGAGAGAGGGAACTCACGGACGGCAACCCCAAGCCCCGCCGAGATATTCATCTGGCGATAGTCTTGGACCGTCCAGCCGCATTGGTCAAGTTGCTGGTCGATCTTCTGGCGAGCTTTTTGTTCAGGAGTCATCAGACTCTCTCTTGGTGCTTGTTGAACCCAGCGCCGATGACGTCGACCAGACGTGTCCCGCCGAACTCCCCCGGCACCGAACCCGTGACGAGCATCATGCCCACTCTCCCGACAAAAAATCCCGGGCGTGTCAAACCACGATTCTACTTCCCACAGGGGGGAGAAACAATCACCCCACCCGATAGATGGCGACGCTGGTGAAATTGACAGATTATGCCGACAAAAATCAGTGCCAATCTACCATAGCGACAGGTTAACCCGTCGAAAGCCTACTGTGAGAAATACCACGCCGAACTGAATACCTTGCCGGAACGGCGGGCAAGGGCGGTAAGATTCAGACCGAGTATTGCGTCTCGGATGATCACCTGTTGGCGCGATTCTGCGAAGTGCTACGCAATGGCGCTTCTAGTGGCGAGCGGGAACACATCGTAGTGCTGCTGCGAAATCAACTGATCGAGCTGCGCAAGTATGGTACGACCCGAGCAGTTCGCCAGCGACAGTATGCCCTGACCACGCGAGCCCTGTCCGCCTATCCGTGCGCCGTTGCCGGTGCGCTCGATCGGATCTTCGGGCTCAACCAAGCAATCGAGAACCTGGCAGACGTGTCGGAGGCGGCGGTGGTCGAGAAATACCAAGTGTTCTGCCGGCTTTGCGGCTACTATCGGCCGATTCGGGAGAATAGCCGGACGCTACTGTCTGCGACGTGGAAAATGGCGTTCGAACGTTATCGAGCCCACATCGACGGGCGTGCTTGACGTGATGACGGGACAGTGCTCGTTGTCGAGAAGCACGTTTTTCGCAGCGCTGTGCATCCGTAGGGTACGAGGTCAACGATTCTGGTAGCGCCGTGATCAACGCCTGATGTGACGGGAATTCGGATGTGCACTGGCGGCGAATCCCAAACATATTGTGACGAGTTGGCCGTCAACACCTGGGCTGCGTCGCTCAGCGCTGCGTCGGAACAATCGATATTGTATCCTTGGATGCGTTCCGATGCACCCGTCTCGGGCGCGAGTGTATAACCGAAGTGCGGCGTCAGCGGATCCGTGCAAGGCGATCAGAAGGTCGTGCTGTTGGCTTGCATCAAAATCCGTCGGCAATAATTGGCTGTAATATTGCGTGGTTCCGTCGCAGTCGGCCGTGAACGACACGTCGGTCGGAGATGTGAGCGCGGCACCCATTGCTGCGGACGACATCGCGACAAGTATTATTCCAAACGTGGCGGCCCGAAAGACTGTACACATGAGAAATGCCTGCCTCTCTGTTGCGATTACGGTTTCCTTGATCCCTGACTTACTGTATCTTGAGTCTGAAACTGTCCATGACGATCGATTGATCGACGACGCCGTACGGATCGTCGGTGCCTATGTGACCAAAGACGAGGATGCGGCCATCGGCGAGTTGAACGGCCTTGGGATAATACGGCCTGTCAGGTATGTTCTTTACCGGATGCCACGTTTTTCCGGCGTCGGCCGTCCAATGGCCGGCGTTGACCAGCAGGATCGCGCCCTCGCGCATTGCCAAGAGGTTGGGCAATCCGAGGTTTGGGAACGGGGACGGTCCAGCCCCTTTCGGCCGCCAAGTGTTTCCGCGTTTTTCGGCCACGCCTTGCCAATACGTGTGACGGCGTTGGAACGCGGGCTTGTCAGCATCCTCGGGCATGGCGCGACGAAACACCCAAAACAGATCGCCGTTGGGTAATTCCGCCATGTCGCACTCCTCACAGGACCAGTCCTTCCGATATTCTTTGGGGATGATGTGGATAGGGTGCCCCCATGTCATGCCACTATCGGCAGAAATGAGCAGCCGAGGCGCCATCACGGCATACCATTCGGAAGAAGGCCGATCACTCGACATCGCCGACACACCGCCCAGCAAAGCTACCCGACCGTCGCGCAAGGGGCGCAAGCCCACGGGACAGAAGGTGAACTTCTCGGGGGCCAGAACGCTTCTTAAACGGTCCCACGTCTTTGCTGTATCGGTTGACCGTTGCACGACGCCAGTCTCTGGCACATCATCATAGTACACATATCCGCCAAAAAACGCGCGGAGAAGCGTGCCGTCACCGAGACACGTTGTCCCACTGGCTGCCACATTCACCGGGTTGTGGAGCAGCGGCCGTTCGCCCAACCTTTTCCACGTCTCACCTCCATCGTTGGATCGCAGATAGATGATCTGTTGATCCAGACCCGTCATATCGCGGCGAGGATCGGTAATCTCAACAGAAAGCCTCTTCTGTGTCTTTTCAGCGGCACGCGGACGACCTTCCAGCGGTCCTGTGGCTTGGCAGAAGGTGACCATAACACTTCCGTCAGGCATCGTCCAGGCGTTAACCCAGCAGGTGTAACCGGGCGTTTGGGGCGAATGGTAGATCGTCCGACGCTGGCAATCGACCGCCTCAAACTCCTTCACCTCGTTGCCGGCCAACTCGCTGACATTCAGTAGGACGAGAAGAACGCAAGGAATCAAACTGCCCAACCTCGTTCTCATTGTTGTCTCCATTGAAAAGTGCCACGAAATGCTGGACTGCCCAGGGTTGTCCGAACCCCCGGCAGGCGGTGGCAGATGCACTCTATAACGCCTTCACGTTACATAATAATGTAATGCCACCAGCGGCGAATTTCTGAATCGAGATCGTTGCCACATAATGAATCAAAACGCAAAGCATTGAGCCAAAGCGTTTTACGGCCTCGACAGTTCTCCAATTTGCATGGAAACTGATAGCTGACTATGCTGGAAGATGTGTCGTTACTGAATCGTCCAGCCAGAAAAAGGGTGGCCGCAAATCGCGCCGCGGCAACGGGTTGCGGCGCGATCTCGTGACTCATCGCGGATTTTGATTCAGATTAATCGCCCTCGCGGCATAACGATATTGTACGAAGGTTCCATGCCAAGCGAGTCGGCAGATGAGTGATTCCAGTTCCCAACGCACCGAAGAGTTCGTCGAACTGTCTTCCGCCCATCAGCGGCAGCTTCTCGGCTATATTTTCACGCTCGTTCGAAATATGGATGACGCCGAAGACTTGCTCCAGCAAACCAATTTGGTCCTGTGGCGACGGTTCGATGACTACCAGCCGGGCACCGACTTCATGCGATGGG
>JAEWUR010000678.1 GCA_023397045.1 Planctomycetota bacterium | reverse complement strand
ACGTTCGTAGTCGTAGTGATTCAGCAACCCACCAAGCAACTCATGGCAGACAACCTCGTCCATGTTGAATTGGCAGGCTGGTGCCGGTGGTGGCAATTCGGTGTCGATGGGTGCATTGCCAAGCGATTGATGGGGACGCATTTTGTGATAGTAGGTCAGCCATTGCGTGAGGATGTATCTCAGGTGCGCCTCACCAAAGACGATGAAATGGTTCAAGACTTCTGCGCGTACTCGACCCACCCAGGCCTCAGCGACCGGATTCAAATTTGGCGATCGTGGCGGAATGGGCCTGAACTCGATGCCGTCGAGTTCGAGGATCGAACAGAATTGCGCAGTGAACTTGGTGTCACGATCGCGAATGATGTGAGTGGGTCGAAAGTCAGCTTTTTCCTCAGCGAAGATGATGCTCATGTTCCGAGCCATCTGCGCCATCCACGCACCGTCGGGATTGGGCGTCATGCCAACAATATGAACGCGACGCGTGTGCAAATGGATGAAAAACAGCACATAATAGGTAACCTGCCCACGCAGCGTCCAGACACTTTGCATCGCGATCACGGATGATATGCGTGGGCTGGAACTCGGGTTTTTCGTCCGCAAAGACCATGCTCATGTTCCGAGCCACCTGCGTCATCCAATCGCCGTCGGGATTGGGCGTCATGCCGGCGATGTGGACCTTGCGTGTGTATAGATGAATAAAGAACAGCACGAAATAGGTGACTGGCCCACGTTTGGTCCACACGGTCTTCGTAAGGAAATCGGTGGCCCAGAGCGTCTTGATGTGCATTTGGATGAAGTCGTGCCAGGTGCCACGCCCGCGTTTCGGACCGGGTTCGAAACCATTCTCCTGCAAGACACGGCAGACGGTCGCGCGAGACATGTTGAAGATGCGGAGCTTCTTCAACTCGCCGATGATGCGGCGGTAACCCCAGCCCGTGGCCTTGGCTATCTCGATGATGAGTTGTCGAGCTACTTCGCAACGTGGCGTATCACTTCGCCCAGCGGGCACGGAGTCGACAAGAACTGGACGCCTGTTCATTGCCGACGGGGCGAAGTGGATTTGGCTGAGAGTCACACAATTGTGGAAACGTCTGGGACTGGTGGCTTCTGAACAACGATCTGACGTCGAAGTCGGCGATCAACGCCTTGCCGACTGCGGTGCAGTTCAACGGCTCGCACCGACCGTTGCCCACCGAAACGCCGACGGGCTGCGCCGTCAGTTCGTGATCCACGAACACGGCCTGCCGGCCTTCTCGAATCACCAGGTGCGTGGTTTCTCCCGTTGTCAACGCCAACGCGGCAACATGTTCCCGGGCAATCTGTATCAGGCCGTGGCTCCAACGAAAGGAACCGGCCAGCCGGCAGACGGCCGGCCCCAGCACGTATTCCTTGCTCGGCAACTGGATCAGAAACCCACGCAATCTCAGCGTGTTGGCCAACCGAAAGACGCTGCTGCGGTCAATTTCCAACGCGGGGGTCAGGTCAGCCACGGAAACCGGCCGTCTCGCTTGGCCGATGAACTCCAGAATGGACAGGGGACCGCGATCGAGACTCTGGATGGGTTGCGTGGCCTTGCGAACAATCATAAACGGAAATCCGAACAGTGGCTCATTCACCAATTATGTCGTTATTCTACTTCAGCGGTGAAGGGTGGCCAAGCAAGTGTGTGTCGATGGCTCAGGGCTGGCCCGAGGCGGTGATCGAAGAAGACTCAGGTTTCTCCGGCCTTCGGCATAACGAACGGCTCGCGATATTCGCGGCTCAGCATCGCACAAGCGGCCGGTCCGATGCGACGGCAACGGCGACAATCGTGACAAGATAAGCGAAAAGACAAGCCGCTATCCTCATTGAACTCAGGTCGGCATCGAACTTGACGGGATTGAACTGTTTGTAGAGATTGTCGTACATGTCGGCCGGCACAGATTCGTGACCAGTGCCGTCGTGCGGGTGTCCGATGCGAGCCCAACTGATTTCCTTGCCCGACACGCTTGCCGGTCCCCAATGAATGAACAGGCCGAACTTCGCGTCGCGCCACCATTGGATTCGCGCCTCGCATCGTTCAGGAGACGACGGTGCAGTCCGCAACGGCGGCCTCGTGCTTGGACGTCAGGAAGTAGGTTGCTTCGGCCGTCGGATCGGGAACAAGATCCAATAAGGCGGCGAGGATTTCGGTTCATGAGCCAGTGATTTCATTGCCACCCCCCGGAATGGTTAGTTGACGGAGTTTTTCACAGTGTCCGTAAGGCACGGCCACAAAAGGACTTGTGGCCTATTCGAAAGCGCTGAGGATTTTTTTCGATGGGTATTTCCGTTGTTTGAGGATTACTATACGAAGTTAGGTGGAGATAACGTGCCGCTTGGGAGTTCGCAATGGTTGATCCCAATCGTTATGACGAATTTGCTGGTTTGGTGAGGCTCCATATGAGCCAAGTGCTGGCCTATATCAATTCGTTGGTCCTGAATTGGAATGATGCAGACGATTTGTTCCAGGAGACATGTCTTATACTATGGCAGAAGTTTGATGACTTCAGGCCGGGTACAAACTTTCTCGCCTGGGCGTTGCGCGTTGCAGACCGTAAGGTAATGCAATTTCACGCAACACAATCGCGGCGTGCAGCCTTTACTACCGCTCTGCGCGATACACTTCAGACGGCATTTACGGCTCGGAGTTCAGAGGAGGCGACCTCTGACCTTGCGGCACTCTCTCGTTGCATGGATAGACTGTCTCAAGACGACCAAAGACTGGTTAAGTTGTGCTATTTCGAACACATCCCAATTGGTAGGCTTGCCGATGCGTTGGGTCGTCCACTAAAAAGCGTCCAAAACTCGCTATACCGCATTCGCGGTTGGTTGCTTGACTGCATTCATCGCGATTTAAATAAGGTGGAAACACCTAACGTCTATCCCCCACGCGGCAACCTTCCGGAGGACGATGGGGTATGAATGAGCAGTCACCCGCTTACGATTCGTTTGTTCCGTTGCTGAATGCGGCTTGCGACGGCATGTTGAACGACGAGCAATTCTACGAGCTAATAGCAGCTTTGGACTCTGATGTGGCACTCTGCAAGTTGTTTGCCAGCCATATCCAATTGTTAACGGATATGCAACTATTGGGCCGCGCTGAAAAAGCCTGCAATAGTAGTCTGACCAGAGTCCGTGCAACATTGGATCAACCGCCTCCATCGTATTCTCCGTCTCCCACTCCGTACATTTTCTCCACAGCCCTTCGTTCCTCACTCACCTGCCTCACTTCCGACTGGCCGGTCGCGTATTTGATTGCTGCTGCGATTTTCGCAATTGGGGCCATCGTTGGATCTTTCGTATACGTGTCCTCGCCAACGGATATTGCTTTGGACAATGGCGTCCATGTTGACTCAACGCCCGAGCGGAAAAGTGAGATTGTTGCCCACATTACCGGCATGGTTGACTGCAAGTGGGCGGGAACAAAGCGAGTGGCTCGCGAGGTGACCCCAGGGACAAACTACAAGCTTGCCTCCGGCTTGGTGGAGATCACGTACAACACCGGGGCGAAGGTTATCTTACAGGGGCCGGTTACGTATACAGTAGACTCGCATAATGGCGGATACCTATCGGCAGGACGACTCACAGCGAGAGTGGAGAAGAAGGCCGAGAAAGTGGCCAGTGGCCAGTGGCCGGTGGCCAGTGAATCCCGGAATCCCTCTCTACCCACTACCCACTTCCCACTATTCACTGTCAAGACTCCAACCGCCATCGTTACAGATCTCGGCACGGAGTTTGGCATCGAGGTGGATGGACAAGGCAACACCACGTCGCATGTGTATCGCGGATCGGTGAAGTTGGAATTGGCTTCCAGCGACGGCGTACAGGGAGTGCCGCCACGCATTCTCCACGCCAACGAATCGGCGCGGGTGAAAAAGAACGATGACGGAAAAACATCAGCCATTATTTCCATCACAGTGGATCCAGCATCGTTCGTCCGGGCCAATCAACTTCCGCAAATACACGAGGAACGACAAATGAAGCCTTTCCAACAATGGAAGGCATATAGCGAGGAATTGCGGAAAGACCCGTCACTGTTGGCGTATTACGACTTCCAGAAAATCAAAGAGTCTCCGATCGTACTTCGCAACGTGGCGGCCAATGACGACAGGTCACTCGATGGGGTAATCAAAAATGCGGCATGGACCAAAGGCCGCATGGCAGGCAAACACGCCCTTCAGTTTGATGAACCGGATGCCCATGTGCAGATCAAATTGCCTCAGACGGTCGACGATCTCACGTTGGCCGCTTGGGTCTATGTTCAATCATTCGACAACCGTATCAACAGCTTGCTCATCGGCGAAGGTTGGTTTCAGCCGGGGCAAGTAGCCTGGCAATTGTGGTCAGACGGTCGCGTACAATTCGACGCCTTGCGAGGGGAATTGTTCTCTGTGCCGATCTTCGACCGCGCGCAATGCCGTTATCGGTGGGCCCATCTCGCCACGGCATACGACCACGCGGGTCCGTGCGTACGGTTCTACTTCGACGGCCAAATGGTGAACGAGGTCACAACTCAAGAACACGCCCCGATCTGCATCGGTCCGGCATGGATCGGTCATTGGAACAACAAGGGTCTGATGGCGGCCGGCAACGGCGATGATCGCCGACACTTCCACGGCCGGATCGATGAACTGATGATCTTTGGTCGTCCATTGTCATCGGACGAGATACATCGCATATTCGAGGCAGGAAAGCCGGTGTCTACTGACGATACGATCGTTCACTCTGACAATAAATGACCTTGCTCGAAAACGCGAAAAGGAGAAGAAGCGAAGACGCGTAACGGCACGTTCGCCGGACGCAATGGTGGTGAAATCTGTGTGGCCTGATGATATTTGTTTCATCAGGTGAAGTGTCAAACCCATTTTTTGGAGACTTTGAAATGAGATCGCGATCTTTGGTTGTGTTGGCTATCGTGGCATTTGTTAGCGCAGCAAGCAGCATGGCTTATGCGGACGTTGTCGTCGGCCCGGGCAATCAGACGGGTACAGTCTTGTACGACGCCTGGATCCCCGACTTTGGCGGCAACGCCACCGGTATGGTCATCGACACGGCCACTGCGCCGACCGTCGCGGCGGGACTCCACCATGCGACAAACTTCAGTTATGAGTTTAGCGGTTACGACAATGTCGGCACACTCACACCATTTTTGGCTACGAAGAGTGGAGCTGATTTTGTGCCCGTTGCCGTGGGAAGCGCCGTCACTTACGCTGCCAACACGTCGTATGGGTCACATGCCTTCGGCGGCGCCGGCGCCTTCACGCTGGCCGCAGCCGCTCAAGTCTACGCGGGCTTTTACTGGAACGCAGCGACGGCGACCGGCCTGGCGCAATGTCCGATCGGGTATGTTGATGGCGTCGGTTCCGATGAATATTGGTCCGGCATGGTCAGTGCGCCAGTGATTGGCACGGCAGTCGGCGCGGGTGCCGGGGCCCATTATGTGATGCCAGGCCCGATCGTGTCCTCGGGACGGGCGTACGAGTTCAGCATTACGATGGATGCCGTGCCCGAACCGTCAGCAATTGCCATGCTGCTCGTTTGTGGATTTGGGTTGCTGGCCTATGCCTGGCGGAAGAGAAGGTAACAACAACTCCCTTCTCCCTTTAGGGAGAGAGCCTGTGATAATCGCTTTCCTCTCCCTTTGAGGGAGGGACAGTGACGATGATTCCCCTCTCCCTTTGGGAGAGGGGCAGGGGGTGAGGGCGGTTGGCGGACTGCATCCACGCACCACACACCGCCCTCACACTAACCCTCGAACCCACGGAGCGAGGGAGCTACGGCATGCTGAAAGGCGGGTGGCCAACTGGGCATACTATCTTTTAGGACAGATACGAGGAACATTATGTTATCGACTTTGGGACGAGCTTCTAGGACGATCATCTCACTGTGCGTTACGGCGGCGGCTTTGTCGGCCGGCCAAGCCGTGGCGGTCGATCTGAATCAGGCGGTCGCGAATTTGAAGGCAAGTAAACGAGCGATGTTCGTCTGCTGGTCGCTCAGCACGTTCACGGACAGGGAATGGACCTCCGGCACCGAGCCCATCTCCACCTTCAACCCAACAGGCTGTGACACCGACCAGTGGGCAAGAACGGCCAGAGCGGCCGGGATGAACTCGATCATGTTCTTGACGAAGCACCACGACGGATTCGCTCTATGGGACACGGCGACCACGTCTCGCAAGGTAACGAATAGTCCGCTGGGCATCGATGTGTTGGCCCAGGTGCGGCAGTCGTGCGACAAGTACGGTTTAGGGTTGGGACTCTATTACTCGGGTGGCGACTGGACGTGGCCCGGCGCTACCGACGGCGCCAGCGGCCCGGGCGCGGGCGGCTACAATCCCGAAGTCAAGAAGGCGGAACTGCGAGACTTGCTCACCAACTACGGGGATATCGATTATATGTGGTTCGACGCCGCAGTTGGCGACGGCGGACTGAGCGACCAGGACACCGTCGACTTCGTGCATGGCATTCAATCGGATTGCGTTGTCGCGACGCTCACGGTTGGCGAGATGCACGATCGCAATAATCTACCTCCCTCACCGGTCGTGCCGCCCGGCTTCCTGATGAACGACGTCAGCCAACCGCTTCTCGGCATGTACGACCGCTGGTTCTATACGAATCCCGGGAGAGACAATGAAGCGCGGTCTGCCCAAGACATATTCAATCTGTACAATGCCTGCGAGGAGGCCGAGAACCTCCTCTTGCTGGACGTTGGACCGGACCGCGCCGGTAAATTGCGAGCGATCGACGTGTCGACACTAACGACGGTAGGCCAGATGATCGGCGTGCCCGAGCCCTCCTCGCTCGCCATGATCTTTGGCCTCGGCGTTGGTCTGCTCACCTACGTTTGGTGGAAAGGAAGGGGTTTTTGATGTAGGATTAATGACGTGATGCCAAACTGATTCCCCATTCTTTGTCCATTTTCCCTCTTTGCAGCTCATAATGTTCTACAGCAATCCACAAACAGCCATCAGAAACTCCAAAAAACCAGGCGGCGTCATCGCCGTCTTGTTGTGCGTCATGATAGCGTCTCTGCCGACGGCCCGAGCCGCGGATGTCGATATTACCAAGCGAGTCGAGGAAGTGAAAAACCTCAAGTTTGGGATGTTCGTATGCTGGTCGCTGAGCACGTTCTCCGACAAGGAATGGACGCCGGGGATAACGGATCTCTCGTACTTCAATCCGACCGGCTGCGATACGGATCAGTGGGCGAGAGTGGCCAAGGATGCTGGGATGAATTTCATTCTGTTTCTTACCAAGCACCACGATGGTTTCTGTCTGTGGGACACGAAGACCACGGACCGGAAAGTGACCAAGAGCCCCCTCGGCAAGGACGTGCTGGCCGAGGTGCGGAAGTCGTGCGACAAGTACGGTCTGAAGCTGGCCCTCTATTACTCGGATGGCGACTGGACCTGGCCTGATGCCGTGGATGGCAAGTCCGGCGAGGGCGGCAGCAATCCCGAGGTGAAGAAGTCGCAAATACGGGAACTGCTCACCCAGTACGGACCGATCGAGTTCATGTGGTTCGACTGCGCGGCTGGATACGGCGGCCTGGACGCAGAAGCCACCAATACATTCGTAAAAAGCCTTCAACCGACGTGCATTGTTGGCAACGCTGCGGGCGAATTGCAGCAGGGCGAGAACGGACTGCCTGGACCGGTGACACCCAACTCAAACTTCCTGCTGAGAGACATCACCATGCCGATCCTCAGCCGCACCTTGGGACGCTGGTTCTATACGAACTCCGGAAATGATCATGCGGGAATGTCAGCCGAACAGCTCTTTGAACTCTACCAAGGAGCCATGCAACACGGCAACATTTTCATCTTGGATGTCGGGCCCGATCGAAACGGTCGGTTACGTGAGTTCGACGTGACGACACTCACAAAGTTGGGCACGATGATTCGGTCTAATGATGTTGCCAAGACGCCAGACGGAGGAAATGACCGATGACCCATAGACGGCCCCTACACGGTTTTACGCTGGTGGAACTGCTTGTGGTCATTACGATCATTGGCATCTTAATCGCGTTGCTCTTGCCAGCCGTGCAGGCGGCCCGCGAAGCGGCACGCAGGATGCAGTGCAGCAACAATCTCAAACAGATTGGTTTGGCAATGCATGGCTACCATGAAGCTCACAATATACTGCCTTATGCATCGAGTAAAGGAGGTGGGCCAACGGACGTGGAAGCCCGTGGCGGTGTGTGGACCACGATGATATTGCCGTTCATGGAAATGGCAGGGCTGTATGAGCAGATTGATTTCAACAAGCACGTATATGAGTTGCCGTTTGAGGTTGTTACGACGACCATATCCACTTATGCTTGTCCCAGCGATAATAGCCCCAGCGTGATCCTTGACGATCGTTGGGGCGATCCCGCTTACAAGCATAATCCGCCCGTGGCGATGGGCCTTTGGTATCCCGTATCGATGGGGCCGACTCATCCGGACTTCTGCCAATTCTGTCCTGATCCGACTCCAGGCCCGAGCAACTGGTGCTGCCAAGGTGCGGCGGCCCAGGACTGGCGGATTCCTGGCGGGGGCGGGATAATGTCCCCACAAGGAGTCTGTAATGAAGGATTTGAAAGCACCAGGAGTGACGCCTCGATCGGCAGCGTCTCGACAGTCCGGTTGGTTTGGAGAGGATTTCAAACGCGACGCGGTCCGATTGGTGGTTGATGAAAAGTACACCTTTGCGGCGGCTGCCAAGGCGGTTGGCGTAAGCGTTCAAAGCCTCCGGGCTTGGCATAAGAAGTTCGCCCCGCCGCTCGATCCGTGCGGCGAGAACGCAACGTTGGATGAGTTGCGGGAAGAAAACAAGCGATTGCGCAGGCAGCTTCGGCGCGCCGAACTGGAACGCGAAATCCTAAAAAAAGCAACGGCGTATTTTGCGAAGGAGTCGCTGTGAAGTACGCCTGGATCACCCAACACCGCGACTCGTTTCCCGTTCGCGTCATGTGTGACGTGCTGAACGTTTCGCCCTCGGGGTACTATGATTCGATCGACAGGCCGCCGAGCGCTCGAGCGGAACGTCACGCGCGCATTCAGCAGGCCGTCGAACAAGTCCACGCCGAGTCGTACGGGATTTATGGTAGCCAAAAGGTGGCCGAAGTGCTGCAACAACGCGAAGATATGGAATCAGCGTGCCGCAATACCGTGGCGGCGGCAATGCGTGAAATGGGACTGAAAAGCCGTGTTTGCAAGCGGTTCACGCCCACCACGACGCAATCCGACCCGACGAAGCAGCCGGCCGAAAACACGCTCGACCGCGACTTCACGGCCGACGCTCCGAATCGCAAGTGGGTAACCGATATCACCTACTTGGCGACGGCGGCCGGTTGGGTGTATCTGGCGGCGGTGGTCGATCTGTTCAGCCGCAAGGTGGTCGGCTGGTCGATCAGCACATCGTTGGCAACCGAATTGGTCAGCGACGCCTTGCGGACTGCGATAGAACGGCGCCGTCCAGACGGCAAGCAGTTGTTGCATCATTCGGATCGCGGCTGCCAGTACACCAGCGACGCCTATCAGCAGACGCTGAACCTGTTGGGCATCACCTGTTCGATGAGTCGTCGCGGCTGCTGCTATGACAACGCCGTGATGGAGCGATTCTTCTGGTCGTTGAAACACGAGTGGACGAATCACGAGCAGTTCGCTAATCTAGAGGAAGCTCGGTTAAGCGTATTCAGGTACATTGAGACGTTTTACAACCCCGTACGGTTACACGAAACGTTGAACTATCTTTCCCCTGACACCTACGAAGCCGAAAACGCCCCGGCGGTAGCGGCGTAACAAACGTCCCGCCAGGAATCCGCCGGTCCTGGGCCGCCGCAAGGCTGGAACTTTGGGAGCAGTGCCGGCGGCGGATATCCGGCAGGCAGCCATGTTGGCATGTTCGGTCGCTATAAGAACGGTGTTAGTTTCTTCCAGGTCACGGATGGGCTTTCCAACACGATCATGGTAGGCGAGAGTTTGCCGCGGGAATGCATCTTCTTTTCGGCGTTTGCGACCAATTTCAACCTCGCTCCAACGAATATTCCCATCAATCAACCGGCGGCGGCGGGAGGCCCGCTCGAAACCTATTTCCTAAATTGTGGTTTCAAGAGCAGACACCCGGGCGGTGCAAACTTCGCCTTGGCGGATGGCAGCGTGACGTTTCTCTCAGAGACGATCGATTTCGTGCTGTATAATAACCTTGGCACGCGCGCCGGCGGCGAGCCTGTTCTGGCGCCTTAACGACTGCTTACGGTAATACGGGGAGACTTCCTGAGCAATGGATGTTAGCGAATATCGTCGAATGCTGCTTTGCCGAATCCTTTTGTATTCGCCTTCGGTTGTGCTTTGTCTCTTGCTTATGATGCTGACCGGCTGTGGGAAAAAGGGACCGGAGTTCGTGCCCGTGAAAGGAACGATTACCTTTGGCGGCGGAACATGGCCAAAACCAGGCTGTCTGTATTTTACCGTCGAATCGCCGGCATCGGACATGACGAGCCGGCCCGGCACCGGAGAATTCGACACCAATGGAAACATTACGGCAACGACATTGAACCGTGGTGATGGACTCATGCCCGGTCGTTACAAGATCGCGGTGGTTTGTTGGGAAGTACCCCCATCACTAGCATCGTCAGCGCCATCGAAAAGCTACGTTCCATTACGATACAGATCCGCCTCGACAAGTGGGCTGGAGGTTACCGTGGAGCCCGGTCAAAGGGTCGTTGAGCTGAATCTCGACATTCCAAAGATATAGCGTAAGAA
>JAEWUR010000673.1 GCA_023397045.1 Planctomycetota bacterium | reverse complement strand
GGCCAGTTTCATCACCGCTACCGAGATCATGGTTGATGGCGGCTACCACGGCATGGGCTCCGAAGGGCTGGGCGAGGCTTCGAGTTTCGCCGGTTCCGATTGATGGTTCTTCCCTTCACCGGTACCAAGGAGACCAATCGGTCATGGACCTCGCAATCGGGATTGTTCTGGTGATTGCCGGCGGCGCATTGGAGGGACTGTTTTCATTGCCCGTCACGCGCACGCCGCGTTGGCAATGGGAGAACATCTGGGGAGTCGGCTCCTTGATCGCGTTGGTCCTTGTGCCATGGCCCGTCGCTTGGCTGACCGTCCCACAACTCGGCGGCGTTTTCGGCGATGTCGAACCCAGTGTTTTGGTGTGGACCATGTTATTCGGGATTGGCTGGGGCCTAGGCGGCATTTTTTGGGGCAAGGCCATCGCCGCCGTCGGCATGGCACTGGGTATTTCGCTCCTGATGGGCTTGCTGAATGTTTTCGGCTCGCCTGTGTTGCTGGCATTCACCCAAGGGCCTGCCAAGCTATTGGAGCCCGGGGGAATCATGCTCCTGGCCGCTGTGGCGGTCATGGTTCTCGGCGTCGTGATTTGTGCCGTCGCAGGCGCCGCAAAACAACGCGACCAGTATGTTGGTGATCGTAGCGATGCGACGCGAACAACCCCCTTTTCCATCGGTCTGACGTTTTGCATTATCTCGGCCGTACTTTCGGCCATGGTGAACTTCGGCTTCGTCTTCGGCGAGCCCCTGAAACAGGCAGCGATAAAGCTAAACGCATCGCCATCCGCCGCGCCGAATGCCATTTGGGTGTTGGTCTTCACGGGCAACTATTTCGTCAACGCAGCCTATGCCTTCGCGTTGATGTTCCAACGCGGCACGCTAGGCCGACTCTTCACACAGGGATCGCTAAGTTATTGGCTTTGGGCACTGTTCATGGGCCTCGCATGGCCGCTGGGGATCGTGCTCTACGGCATCGGCGCCGATCGGATGGGCCGATACGGCGCGTTCGTGGCATTTCCAATGATGCTGGTCATGGCCATCCTCTTCGGCAACTTGGCCGGTGCGGTCACCGGCGAATGGAACGGCGTCTCCCAACGCACAAAAAGCATCATGCTCCTTGGAATCATCGTCTTGACGGCCGCCTTCGCACTGTTCGGCATGTCCAGCAAGTTGATGACAATGTGAGGATACTATTCATCCCTCCGCCTCATGCCCACGTGACGGCCCGCCACTTCTGCGAATGCCTGGACCATGTAGCCAAGATGTAGCCAGGACAACGGACGTTGGCGGGCAATCTGAACGATGGTGGAATCTCAACTCTTCCGCAACTCGACAACCGTGTACGACTTCGGGCGTGTTGGAGAATGATGGACGCTCTACCCGTCCAACTGGAAATGTGGTGCCCCAGTAATGGGGTTGCGGGTTCGAGCCCCGTGCCCTCCGCTTCGTAAACTTCGACCACGCCGAGAGTTGCGTGGTCGTTCTTTTTCTTGGGCATCATCGACGACTCCCCACTGTCGGGCTGGAATGTAGCCAAGATGTAGCCAATCTCGAAAGTCCGAGACGATGGACGTCAGTGAACGTAGCAGGATGATGGCGGACGAGCGTTTCGGCCTGCATGGCGGACGGTAGTGGACATCGGCAGACATAGGGCGGTGTCTATGTGCTCTATAACAGGGTCATGTCTTTCGGGCCGCAAAGTGCTGTCTGGCTTGCTCATTACGTCGGCACATGAGGCGTGCAGCACAGGGGAGTACCTGTTCAAGAGCCGGACGCCGAGCTAAAGTAATCTGCGAGGATGCCTGTCAAAAAAACCTATGCTTCGCAACACCTTCGTCCATCTACCTGGAATCGGCCCCCATCGGGAGCGAACACTCTGGAATCAAGGGGTTCTGGACTGGAATTGTTTTTTGGAAGCGATGAAGAACGGCGCGTTGCGGCAAGGCGTCTACGAGTCTGCCGCGCCGCTGGTTTGCCAATCGCTGGATGCCGTTGCTGCGGGCGACGCCGGCTTTTTCCACGGCCGCCTGCCGAGCCGAGAAACGTGGCGGCTCTATCCGGAGTTTGGCGACCGAGCCCTGTTCCTCGACATCGAAACGACAGGCATGTCGCCCGACTATAATGAGGTGACTGTGATCGGCGCATTGGGCGGCGGCCAGTTGGCGGTCTTCGTCAACGGCATCAACTTCGACCAATTCCCGGCTTACATCCAGCAGTTTCCGCTGCTAGTCACGTTCAATGGCAGTCTGTTCGACGTACCGTTCCTGCGAGCGCATTTTCCGAAGGCACGATTGGATCAAGCCCATATCGACTTGCGATTTCCATTGGCGACGCTCGGCTATCGCGGTGGGCTGAAGGCGATAGAGCGAAAGTTGGGGTTAGCCCGCGATTCGGCCATTCGGGATGTCGATGGCTTCGAGGCAGTGTGGCTTTGGTCCCGTTACCGGCGTGGTGACCGTCAGGCCTTGCGAAAGCTCCTGCTCTACAATTTGACCGACGTCGTCAACATGGTCGGACTTGTGGAGACGACGGTGCGACTCAAGCAGCCACTGACCGCGTTTCCTGGCGAGGTCACGGCTCGCGAGCCTCTGGCCGAACGGAAGTTTGACGCGCAAAGCCTTGGGCCGTGGATCGAAGAGACGCTGTCGTCATGGGGGCAGGCGTGATAGTAGTATTGGAAGGTCACTTGGATTTGTTCGAAAGGAGTTGCCCATGGGAGTCATTGCCGAATCGATCATGGAATACGCCCAACCGCTTCTTGATCAGGGCGATGGATCCATCGATAGCATGAACCGTGCGATGATGCTGGCTCAGATGTGCTGGAACCTTGCGCTCTTGCCTGAGGGCCAACGGGAGGAATCCATCCAAGATTTCAAGCCGGCGCTGAACATGACCGATGGGGAGTTTGCCGACTTTCGGCAGCAAGTAATCCTGCCGATGATCGAGCGCCACTGCGAGATGTTCCCTGGACTGCACTCGCGTTCAAAGCAGATGCGCGACGTTGTTGATGCTGTTCCGTCATCCACCAAGAAGCCGCCGAAAGCAGATCGCTACGCACCTTGCCCGTGTGGCAGCGGCCGAAAATACAAGTTCTGTTGCGGCGCGCCGAAATGATTGGATTGGTCCTGCAAGGGAACACGGCATCCGTCTTTGACCTTGTGCAGGTGGGAAATGGAGGACACGAGGAGCGAGATACTCTCGCCTTCACGGCACAACCACCTCAACCTCGTCGAAATGACGAAAATCTGAATCGTTCAGCGTGTATATCTTCCGAATACCGTTGCCGAGCATGGTGGCCACCAACTGCACATCGAAGACCGCGCCTCTTGTCACAGGCCTCCGTCGCATGAGTCCAAGCCACCGTTCAACCACATCAACCGGCGTTGG
>JAEWUR010000614.1 GCA_023397045.1 Planctomycetota bacterium | reverse complement strand
GGATAGGCCTCGAAGGCATGGATGGAGCTCGTGTTGACGATAACCCCGGCGCCTTGTTCGAGCATTTTTCGGACGGCGGCCTGGGTCACGAAATACATCGCGCGAATATTGACGCCGAAGACCGTGTCGAACTGTTCTTGCGTCACCTTCTCGAAGGGGACGTTCATCGTAATGCCGGCGTTGTTGACGAGAATGTCGATGCCGCCGAGGAAATCGACCGCCTGCGCGACCAACTGGGCCGGTGCGTCGGGCTTGCTGAGGTCAGCCCCGAAGGCTTCGACCTTCACGGCGCCCTCGCGGCGGGCCTGCTCCAAGGCAGCCATAGCGCCGTCGCGGCTATGCGCGTAGTGGAAGGCCACGTCGGCCCCCTCGCGGCAGAACTCCAAGGCAACCTCCTTACCGATACCCGTCCCTGACCCGGTAACCAGAACCCTTTTGCCTTTCATTCGCTGGCAGTTCGCCATGAAAAACTCTCCCAAAAAATTAGGCGGATGGAATTTCGCACAACAGCACAAACGGTTTTTCCAACAAATTGACGATGTTGTCAAGGAACTCGGCCGCAGGAACGCCGTCCATCACGCGATGGTCGACGGCCAGCGTGAGCGACATCATCTGCCGTACGCAGAGCCGACCCTCGACCGCCGCCGGGCGCTCGGCGACACGCCCCACGGCCAGCATGGTGCTTTGGGGCGGCGAAATGATCGGCGCAAATGCGTCGACCCGATGCCGACCGAGATTGGTTAGCGACGTCGCACCGCCCTGGAACAGATCGGCCGAGGTCTTGCCCGAGCGGGCGGCATCCGTCGTCTTGATCCGCTGCCGAACCAATTCGACCAGGCCAATTCGGTCGGCGTTGCGGATGATGGGCACCAGAAGTCCGTCGCCCACCTGCACGACCAATCCCACGTCGACCGAGGGAAGCTGAACGATCGCGTTGTTCTGCCAGATGCGATTGGCCTGCGGACAATCGTGCAGCGACAACGCCATCGCCCGAAGGATGAAGTCCGTCAGGCTGGGACGCAGACCGCAGCATTTTTCGAACGCGGCGAGGTTCTGCTGGCGCAGTTCGACCAGCGAGGTAACGTCGACGTCGGCCGAGAGGTAGAAGTGCGGGACCGTCGCGAAGCTTTCGGCCACCTTGGCGGCCACGGCTCGCCGCATCGAGGAGATCGCTCCCGTCGGGGTAGCCGCTTTTTCCACGGTCGCACATCCACAAAGGGTCGACGACGCCGCTTTCAGGACGTCGGCCTCGAGAATACGTCCGTTGGGACCGGTGCCGCGTACCGAAGCGGCGGCGACGCCGCGTTGACGCATCGCGCGGCGTGCGCGAGGTGATGCCAAAAATCGAGGATAGGTTCTCATATTAAAAAAATCCCATTCTTAATGAGGTCGACGTGTCATTGACGGCGATTTGTTATGCTCCAATCGTTCCCAGTTGTTGTCCGAGCGGCACGACGGTGCCCGGCTTCGCCAGGATTTCGATCAACACGCCATCGGCGGGCGATTCGACGTTCGTAACCGCCTTGTCGGTTTCGATTTCGAGCAGAGCCTCGCCCTTGGTGACGGCGTCACCGACTTTTTTATGCCAGCCGACGATCGTGGCCTCGGTGATGATGAGGTCCATGTTGGGCATGTTGACCGGGATGCCCGCCTTTGCCGCCCCGGCCGGTGGGGTCGGTGTTGCCGGAGCGGCCGCCGTCTCGGGAGCGACGGTTTGGGCCGGAGTCGGGGTGGCAGCAGCGGGAATCGGGGCCGCGGAAACCGGGCCCTTGGCACGATAAGGAATCGGAGGTCGACCGGCGATCACGTCCTTGGCGGCCGTGACAATCTTGCCGACGTCGGCCACAATGGCGTCTTCCAGCACGGGGCTGAAGGGATGGGCGACTGGCGGAACGTGCAAGCGGCCCACCGGGGCATCGAGTTCGTCAAATGCTTGCTCCATCATCGCCGAGGCGATTTCACCGCCGACGCCGCACATCGAATAGCCCTCGTCGACCACCAGCAGCTTGCCGGTCTTCGATACGCTGGCCACGATGGTATCGACGTCCAACGGGACGATGGTCCGAAGATCGATCACCTCGCACGAGATGCCTTCGGCAGCCATTTTTTCGGCCGCCTCGATCGAGCGGCACAACCACAGGCCGCACGAGACGATCGTCAGGTCGGTTCCTTGCCGGGCGACTCTGGCCTTGCCGAACGGAACGTAGTATTCGGCCGACGGCACCGGGCCTTTGACCGAAAGCAGCGTCTTCTGCTCGATGAAAACCACCGGATCGCCTGCCCGAAGGGCAGTTTTCATCAACCCCTTGGCATCGGCCGGGTTCGAGGGCACGACAACAATCAATCCGGGGCAATGGGCCCAAACCGGATGGTACATGCCGCTATGGTGAGGACCGGCCTGTTTGACGCATCCGCCGCCGGAACGGATCACGAGCGGCGCGGACACCTGCCCGTTGCTCATATATCGAAGTTTCGACGCCTGGAGCACGATTTGCCCAGCGGCTTCCCAGAGGAAATCGGAAAGCATCAGGTCGGAAATCGTGCGGCAGCCGCTGGCCGAAGCTCCGATTCCCGCCCCCGTGAATCCCAACTCGCAGATGGGCGTGTCGATCATCCGGTCGCCGCCGAACTCTTTGAACAGGTTTTTGGTGTGCCCGAAGCTCCCGCCACGGTCGCCGGTGCCCTCGCCGAAATAGATGATGCCCTTGTCGCGTCGCATCTCCTCGGCGATGCCGTCGCGGACGGCGTCCATCCACGATAACCGTGCCGTTTCGCCGGGCAATTCGGTCGGCTCGGCGTAGGGCAGGCTATCCGGATTGATTGGCTCGGCCCAAATATGGTCCAACACCGTGGCCGGATCGGGGTCGGCTGCCGCGAGGGTGAAATCGACCGCTTCCTGGATCTCGCGATCGACCTCGTCTTCGACCGATTTTACTTCCGTCTCGGGCACGCCCTTCGTTTCCACCAGGAAACGGCGGAAATTGACCACCGGGTCGCGTGCGAACCACGCGTCCCATTCCTCTTGCGTTCGGCACCAACCGATGACCGGATCGCCCTCTTGGTGGCCGGCCTGCCGGTAGGTCTGGGCTTCGATTAGCGTGGGGCCTCCGCCTGCGCGAGCACGCTGGACGGCCTCGGCAGCGGCCTGCCAGACGGCCAGAACATCGTTTCCATCGACCTGGATGCCGGGTATTCCATAAGCGGCGGCCTTGCTGGCGACGTTCGTGTTTAGCGTTGCCATTCGCAACGGAGTCGCGGTCGCGTACAAATTATTCTCGCAGACGAAGACGACCGGGGCATTCTGGATGCCCGCAAAATTGAGCGATTCGTGGAACGCCCCGTGGCTTGTCGCGCCGTCGCCGAAAAAGGCGGCCACGACTTGGCCGCTGGCACGAGTTTTCGCACTGATCGCCAACCCGACGGCCGACGGAATACCCCCGCCGACGAGCCCGTTGGTGCCGAACAATCCGACCGACGGCATGTAGACGTGCATCGTGCCGCCTCGTCCGCCATTGCAGCCGACGGCCTTGCCGCCCAATTCGGCCATCAACAGCTTCGGCGGAACGCCCTTGGCCAAAGCGTGGCCATGTCCTCGGTGCGTGCTCGTGATCCAGTCGTCCTGGTTCAGGTGGGCCATAACGCCGACGGCCGCAGCCTCTTCGCCGATATAAACGTGGGCGAAACCGGGCAATTTCCGGTCGCGAAGCAAGACCTGGATCGTCTTCTCGAACTGGCGAATCACCAGCATTTCACGGTACAAGTGGATCATCTCAGCCGCCGAAAGATTGGCGGCCGACGGAAGGGATGGATTGGAGGTTTTCACTTTCGACACGATTTTCAGTTCCGGAAAAAAAGATGGTAGGGCTATTCAAAGCGATCGAATTGCATTATCATACTACAAATGAACGGTCTTCACAATGGTCCTTGGGCAGTGCAGCGGATGACGAAAACGCCGACTTGCGAGAGCCGGGCAATAATCTTTGTCCACCGCCTTTTTTATCGCTTGCAAGATCACGGGAATTACATTATCATATGACAAATGAACTTCCTGTCAAGGGGGGCAATTTCGAATCCCAAAAAAGGGCAATCGACATGGTTCAAACCCATAAACCGCAGATTCGACGCAAGCGACTCAGCGAAGAACTTACCGCGCGGCTTCGCAAACACATCATCGACGAAGGCCTGAAGCCCGGCGATCCGTTGTTGACCGAACAAGAAATGGTCGAGCGGTTCGGCGTGAGCCGGTCGGTCGTGCGCGAGGCGACCAAGGCGCTCGACTTCCTTGGAATCATCAACGCCGTGCCGCGGCGCGGCATGATCCTCGACGATTTCGACTTTGAAAGGGTCAGCGAATATTTCGGTTTTCACTTTGCCTTGTGCGATTATCCTCGCGACAAGCTGCTGAAGGCCCGCATGGTCATCGAGACCGGCGCGCTTTTTTACACGATGGAGGAGATGAAAAAGAATCCGTCGTTGTATACGCACCTGATGACGCTGGCCGAGTCGGCGCCCAAGACGAAAACCGCCGCCGATCAGCGGTGGATCGACTATGACATCGCGTTCCACCGCGGGTTGGTCGAGGCGAGCGACATCACTCCGTTGGCCTCATTCTGTGATCTGCTCCAGACGTTCTTCTACAAATATCGCTCGACGCTGCGAAGCGTCGCCGGCGACATGGAAAACCACCGCGAAATCGTGCAATCGCTCCATCGCAACGACCTGAACAAGGCTGTCGAACTGTTGCGCAGTCACATGCGCGGGTATCCGGCCGCCGACGCTGTCGAAGAATAATCCGTCAAGCCCTAAGG
>JAEWUR010000610.1 GCA_023397045.1 Planctomycetota bacterium | reverse complement strand
CTATTGAAGGGGGGTGAATGAACGGTGCAGCCTGTGAATATTGAATTCATACAGTGTATAAATAAATTATACTATCGCTACGAACGCTCGCAAGGTTGTTTTCCCGTGGAATCGTGGGAAATGCCGTGCGCAGCGGGGATACTCCCATGCGAAAACCCTAAGAACGGCCTGATTCCGAGGAAACCTCCGGCGTTTTCGCGGCGTTTGGCGGGCGGGCCGTTGTTCTTCGATTTGTGCGGTTTCTGTGGCACGCCAGTTGCATAAGTCATCCGGCACGCTCGCCAACGTGAAACGCGCCGCGAGTGAATCCTACCCAAACGCGTTCAAAAAATGGAAATGCAGAGAGCCACGATGACGCCCGCATCCCCAGGTAAGACGACCAGCGACGTGGAGACGGTCCTCGACCCGTTCCACGGCGCAGGACGCGATGTACTGATTCCCATGCTCCAGGAAATTCAGGAGCGGCAAGGTTATTTGTCGCGAGAGTCGCTGATCGACGTCGGCCAGCGGCTTCGGCTTCCTGTGAGCAAGATCTACGGAGTCGCGACTTTTTATAACCAGTTCCGATTCCAGCCGTTGGGCAAGTTTCATATTCAGGTGTGCCGCGGCACGGCCTGCCATGTGAAGGGATCGGCCGCCGTGCTGGACGCCATCCAGCGCGACCTCAACATCATGCCCGGCCAGACCAGCCCGGACGGCCTGTTCAGCCTTGAAGTCGTGGCCTGCATCGGTGCATGCGGATTGGCTCCGGTCATCAGCGTCAACGGGACGTTTCATGCCGGCGTGACGACGAAGGCCGTGGGCAAGATCCTTCAAGACTACCGACGAAAGGCGGCCGAGCACGATGGAAACGACGAAGTTGCCTGAGCAAACGATGACACACAAAAACACCGCCTCTGATACGGAAATGACTGGTCTTCTGGACTGGTCGCTCAAGGGCAAGACCGACGAGGCCCAACGCGGCAAGTGGGAAGACCGTCTTGCCCAGTTGCGTCGCGACAAGGTTTCGCGTCCTGCTATTTTTGTCGGGACCGGCACGTGCGGTCTTGGCGCCGGGGCCGCCCAGACGTTGGCAGCCGTCCATCAATATCTTGAGAAAAACGCGATCGACGCGGACGTGATCGAAGTCGGCTGCATCGGGCTATGCTCGGCCGAACCGATCGTCGACGTGCAGTTGCCCGGCCGAATGCGGCTGTCGTTCCAGCACGTCGTCGAAGAATCGGTCCCGGCCGTTTTGCAGGCGGCATTCAGCGGCACGTTGACCGACAACGTCCAAGAGAACATCCTTTTGCAGCATCGCCGCGAAGGTTCGTCCGCCTGGGACGGCGTCGTCTTCCTCGACGAGCATCCGTTCTTTGCCCCGCAAACTCGCTGGGTGTTGGCCAACTGCGGCCTGATCGATCCGTCGCGATTGGACGAGTATATCGCGCGGGGCGGCTATCTCGCATTGGCGAAAGCCCTGAAGACGATGTCGCCCGACCAGGTTTGCGACCAGGTCGAGAAGAGCGGGCTGCGTGGTCGAGGGGGCGGCGGTTTTCCGACGGGCCGGAAGTGGCGTTTCGCCCGAGGCGTTGAGAATTCGCAGAAATATCTGATCTGCAACGCCGACGAGGGCGATCCCGGGGCGTTCATGGATCGTGCGGTCATCGAAGGCGACGCCTACCGATTGCTCGAAGGCATGACGCTGGCCGCGTTCGCGATTGGCGCAACGAAGGCCTACGTCTACATCCGTGCCGAGTATCCGCTGGCCATTCGCCGGTTGCGAATCGCGATGGCCGAGGCGAAGAAATACGGCCTGTTGGGCGACAACATCCTCGGCTCGGGCTACCATCTCGACATCGTAATCAAGATGGGTGCCGGTGCGTTCGTTTGCGGCGAAGAAACCGCGTTGATCCACAGCGTCGAGGGACGCCGCGGCATGCCGAGACCTCGGCCGCCGTTCCCGGCCGTCAGCGGTCTGTTCGGCAAGCCGACGATCATCAACAACGTCGAGACGCTGGCCAACGTGCCGGCGATTGTCGATCGCGGAGCCGATTGGTTTGCATCGCTTGGCACGAGGACGAGCAAAGGAACCAAGGTGTTCGCGCTGTCCGGCAAGGTGGCGCGGACGGGGTTGGTCGAAGTGGCGATGGGCACGTCGGTTCGCCAGGTGGTCTTTGACATTGGCGGCGGCGTGCCGAACGGACGGAACTACAAAGCCGTGCAGATCGGCGGTCCGTCGGGCGGCTGCATTCCGAACGCCCACCTGGACATCGACATCGACTATGAGTCGCTGAAAACCGTCGGCGCGATGATGGGCTCCGGCGGTCTGGTCGTGATGGATGAAGACAACTGCATGGTCGACGTGGCCAAGTTTTTCATGGACTTCATCCAGCGCGAGAGCTGCGGCAAGTGCATTCCCTGCCGCGAGGGCACCCGGCGGATGCTCGAAATCCTTCAGCGGATCACTCGAGGGCGCAAACGCGAGCAAGGCAATGACGCGTTGGATCGTTTTGCCAGCGTCTTGCACTTGCAGGAGTTGGCCGAGACGATTCGCGACACGAGCCTGTGCGGCCTGGGTCAAACCGCGCCGAATCCGGTGCTCAGCACGTTGCGATTTTTCCGCAACGAGTACGAGGCGCACATTTACGAACGTCGCTGCCCGGCCAAGGCTTGTGCCGAGTTGATCACGTACAAGATCGACCCGGAGAAGTGCATCGGCTGCACGTTATGCACGAAGAAATGCCCGGTCGACGCGATCGTCGGCGCGAAAAAGAACGCCCATTACATCATCGAGGACAAGTGCATCGGGTGTGGAAGCTGCATGAGCGTCTGCCGCCCGGAAGCGATCTACACGGAATAACAGAAATGATCAACATTGAAGTGAACGGCCGAACGATCACCGCGAAGCGCGACGAGACGCTTCTGAGCGCGCTGCGGCGACACGGAATCAAAGTGCCCACGCTATGCCATATCGAAGGCCTTCCGCCGTCGGGCGCATGTCGGATGTGCGTCGTCGAGGTCGAGGGGCAACGGGGTCTCGTGCCCAGTTGTGCGTTGCCGGTGCAGGACGGCATGAAAGTGCAGACGCATTCGGCCCGAGCGGTGCAGGCGCGGCGGACGATCGTCGAATTGCTGCTGGCCAACCATCCCGACGACTGCCTGTTCTGCTCGCGCAACGGCACGTGCGAGTTGCAGGATTTGGCCGAAGAGCTTCAGGTGCGTCGGCGCTACACCGGCAAGAAGAACGTGCATCGGTTGGACGTTTCCAGCCCTTCACTGACACGCGATCCCTCGAAATGCATCCTTTGCGGCAAATGCGTCCGAGCGTGCGAAGAGATTCAGGGCGTTTCGGCAATCGACTTCATCCGCCGCGGCTCGCAAACGAAGATCGGCACGGCCTTCGACGAAGGCCTGAACGTATCGAGTTGCGTGAACTGCGGCCAATGCGTCGTGGTTTGCCCGACGGCGGCGTTGACCGAACGCAGTTACACGAAAGAAGTGCTCGACGCGCTGGCCGACCCGACGAAGTTCGTCGTCGTGCAACATGCCCCGGCCGTCTCGGTCACGATGGGCGAAGAGTTCGGCGTTTCGCCGGGCAGCGACGTCGCCGGCCAGATGGTCGCGGCGCTGCGTCGGCTCGGATTCAATCGGGTGTTCGACACGTCGTTCTCGGCCGACCTGACCATTATGGAAGAGGCGTCCGAGTTGGTGCAACGCATTAAGAACGGCGGCACGCTGCCGATGATGACCAGTTGCTCGCCGGGCTGGATCAAGTTCGTGGAGACGTTTTATCCGGAGTTCACGGGCAATCTGTCGACCTGCAAGAGCCCGCAACAGATGCTCGGCGCGATCATCAAGACCTACTTCGCCGAGCGCGAGGGGATCGATCCGAAGTCGATCTTCAGCGTGAGCGTGATGCCCTGCACGGCCAAGAAGTTCGAGGCCGAGCGGCCCGAGATGGTCTGGAACGAGTTGCCGGACGTCGACGCCGTGCTGACGACACGGGAGTTGGCCCGAATGATCCGGATGCGCGGTCTGGACCTTCGCGACCTGGAGCCGGACACCTGCGACACGCCGTTCGGCGAACGCACGTCGGCCGGCAAGTTGTTTGGCGCCTCGGGCGGCGTGCTCGAAGCGGCCTTGCGGACTGCCCATTGGATGATCACCGGCGAGGAATTGAAGCAGATTGTGGTCGAGCCGATCCGTGGAATGAAGGGCGTGAAGGAAGCCAAGGTGCGAATCGACGGGCTCGAGTTGGGCGTGGCGGCTGTCAGTGGATTGGTGAACGCCCGGCGGCTGCTCGATCAGATTCGCGAAGGGCGCAAGGACCTGCATTTCATCGAAGTGATGACCTGCCCCGGCGGCTGCGTCGGGGGCGGTGGGCAGCCGATCGCCGCGAATCGTGAGGCGATCCAGGCCCGAATGGAGGCACTTTACCATATCGATCACGAGTCGTCGGCGCGGACGTCCCACTCGAACGAGTCGTTGAAGCGGCTGTACGAGGAGTTTTTGGGTGAACCGCTGGGACACCGCAGCCACGAGCTATTGCATACGCGTTACACCAAGCGAGACGTTCCGGTATAATCGCAGGCTTAACTAAGAAGCCCGGCGAGGAACCTGAAATGACAGAAGCATTCGTCACGACAATTCGAGAACGCTGCCGCATGTGCTATACGTGCGTGCGCGAGTGTCCGGCCAAAGCGATTCGCGTCGTCACCGGGCAGGCCGAGGTGATCGCCGAGCGTTGCATCGCCTGCGGAAATTGCGTGCGCGTCTGTTCGCAACACGCTAAGAAGGTTGCCAGTTCGATCGGCGACGTCAGGGCGCTGTTGACCTCGAAGCAGAAGGTGGCCGTTTGCCTGGCTCCCAGCTTTCCGGCCGAGTTTGTCGAAACCGACTATGAACACCTGGTCGGCATGTTGCGGATGCTGGGTTTCGATCTGGTGCAGGAAGTGGGGTTTGGCGCCGATCTGGTTGCCCAGCGTTACAACCAACTGGTCGCCAACGCCGACGAGCGGACGCACATGGCCGCGACGAACTGCCCGGCGATCGTCGGGTATATCGAGCGCTATTTTCCCGAGTTGGTCCCGAAGCTTGCCCCGATCGTTTCGCCGATGATCGCGATGGCACGCGTGCTGCGGAAGATCCACGGACCGGAGTTGAAGATCGTGTTCGTCGGTCCGTGCATCGCGAAGAAGGCCGAGGCGATCGATCCGGAATTGAGTCATGAAATTGACGCCGTGCTGACCTTCCTCGAACTGCGGCAGATGTTCAGCAATGCCGGCATCACGCCCGAACTGGCGGTTCCGTCGGATTTCGATCCGCCGTGGGCGGGCATCGGTTCGCTGTTCCCGATCAGCCGCGGCATGCTCCAGGCCGGCGGCATTCGCGAGGATTTGATCACCGGGCAGGTCGTCGCCACGCAAGGCCGCGTCCGCGTGATCGAGGCGATCCGCGAGTTTTCGACCGGAGACCTCGGCGCGACGCTGCTCGAAATGCTCTGCTGCGAAGGTTGCATCATGGGCCCGGGCATCGAGAACGAACTTCCGCTGTTCAATCGACGACGGCGCGTTCGCGAGTTCGTCACGGCGCGGTGCAAGGGCATTGATCCGGCCGTATGGAAGGCCGATTTGGACAAGTTCGCCGATTTGGACCTGTCGCGTTCCTATCGCGAGCAAGACCAGCGCGTCGACACGCCGGTCGCGGAGGTTTTGGGCGAGGTTCTTCTGAAACTTGGCAAGCGGACGCTGGAAGACGAGCTGAATTGCGGCGCCTGTGGATACGATACGTGCCGAGATCATGCGGTGGCCATTTGCAAGGGTTTGGCCGAGACGGAAATGTGTTTGCCCTACACGATCGATCAGCTCCGCAGCGCGATCGACAACATGGCCGAGGTCAACCGGCAGTTGGCGAGTACCCAAGAGGCGTTGGTCCAATCGGAGAAGCTGGCCAGCATGGGCCAGTTGGCGGCCGGCATCGCCCACGAAGTCAACAATCCGTTGGGCATCGTGTTGATGTACGCCCACTTGCTGGCCGACTCGTGCGACGAGAAGGATAAGAACCGCGAAGACCTGATTATGATTGCGGAACAGGCCGACCGGTGCAAGAAGATCGTCGCCGGCTTGCTGCATTTCGCCCGGCAAAACAAAGTCGTGCGGATGCCGGTCGATTTTACGCAAGTCCCGAGAAAGAGTCTTTCCGGCATCAAACTGCCGGAGAATGTGACGCTGAAGATCGAGGACGACTTGGAAGACAAGACGGCTGAGATCGACCGCGATCAG
Organism: Planctomycetota bacterium; assembly: GCA_023397045.1. Taxonomy (GTDB): domain Bacteria; phylum Planctomycetota; class Planctomycetia; order Pirellulales; family Thermoguttaceae; genus JAEWUR01. The sequence continues at coordinate 4,568 of JAEWUR010000610.1, read as the reverse complement.
GTGATCCAAGCGGTGTCGAACCTGGTCAACAATGCCGTTGCGGCGATGGAGCCGACCGGCGGCGTTCTGACCGTGCGGACTAGCGGCGACGAGAATGTCGTGCAAATCAGCGTTTCCGACACCGGACACGGCATCCCGGAAGAGAATATTTCGAAGATTTTCGAACCGTTTTTTACAACCAAACAGATGGGCAAGGGAACCGGGCTCGGGCTGGCCGTCACGTATGGCATCGTCAAGATGCACTCGGGCGAGCTGCGCGTCGAGTCGCAGGCCGATCCGTCGAAAGGTCCCACGGGCAGCACCTTCACGATTACCCTGCCGAGAAATGCCTGAAGCGGCGATAGAAAGGAACAACCATGAACCCAAACACCACGAACGAATCGGGCCGTGCCAAGAAGCCGTTGAACGTGCTGGTGGTCGACGATGATCGCGATTTCCTGCTGCAACAGAAGATGTGGCTCGAAGCGGCCGGCCATCGCGTTTCGACCGCCGGCGGCGAGAGCGAAGCGAAACAACTGCTCGACCAGTCCAAGCCCGACCTGATCGTGATGGACTTGATGATGGAAAACACGGACGGCGGTTTCACGCTGTGCTACCAGGCGAAGAAGCAGTACCCCGACCTGCCGATCATCCTGGTCAGCTCGGTCAATGCCGAGACGGGGCTCGACTTGGACGCCGCCACGATGAACGAGCGATCCTGGATCAAGGCCGACGCCTTCCTGTCGAAGCCGATCCGTTTTGAACAGCTCAAGCGCGAGATCGACCGGCTTGTGCCGGCGGCATCGACAAGGTCCCCTCTCCCTTTGGGAGAGGGCTAGGGTGAGGGCTTATTTACCAGAAGGTGCTACTTTGTCTGTACAACTGTTGGAAGCCCTCACCCCCGGCCCCTCTCCGGGCACCGACCGAAGGTTGGTCGGGAGAGGGGAGGTGAGCAACATGAAAACACTCCATGTGCTGATTACCGACGACGAGATGGGAATGCGGGCGGGGGTCAAACGGATCCTTCGCGACTACACGGTTCACGTGCCCAGCGTGGAAGGTGAGATCGGATTCACCGTCGACGAGGCCGGAACAGGTGAAGAGGCCTTGCAGAAGATCCAAGACCGTCCGCCCGACATTCTCCTGCTCGACTACAAGATGCCGGGCATCAGCGGGCTGGAAGTGCTCAAACAGGTCGGCGAGATGGACGTTGAGACGTTGACGATCATGGTGACGGCCTATGCCTCGATCGAGACGGCCGTCACGGCGACCAAGCAGGGGGCCTACGATTTCCTCGCCAAGCCGTTTACGCCCGACGAACTGAAAAACACGGTTCGCAAGGCGGCCGCTCGAATCATCCTGGCCAAAGAAGCCCGACAACTAGCCGAGGAAAAACGCCAGGTCCGGTTCCAGTTCATTCGCGTCTTGGGCCACGAGTTGAAGGCGCCGCTAAACGCGATTGACGGCTACCTGCAACTGATGCAACAGCACGTGTTGGGCGACGATCTGGCTGCCTATGTCGAATCGGTCAACCGGTGCCAGTCGCGGTTGGAAGGTATGCGGAAGTTGATCGCCGACCTGTTGAACATGACCCACATCGAGTCGGGGAAACGCGAACGGCGCCTGCGGCCGACCGATCTTGCCGAATTGGTTCGCGCGTCGATCGAGACGATGGCGGCCGACGCGGCCCGAAACGACATCACGTTCCAATTCCAGCCCGACGGGCCGCTGGAAATGAACGCCGACCGGGACGAGGTCGAGATGATCCTTAACAACCTGCTGTCGAACGCCGTGAAGTACAACCGGCCGGGCGGGCAAGTCGAGGTCGGACTGCGTCGCAAGAACCAGCGAATCACGATCAGCGTGGCCGACACGGGCATCGGAATGACCGAGACCGAAAGCCAGAAGCTGTTCGACGAGTTTGTGCGAATCAAGAATGAGAAGACGATCGACATACCGGGCAGCGGCCTTGGGTTATCGATCGTTCGCAAGTTGGTCGACCTTTACGACGGCGAAACCCGCGTCGAGAGCCGGCCCGACGAAGGCACCCGCATCACGGTCGTACTGAATGAACCGCCGGCGGACAACGTGGACGCCGAACCACATGCCGAGACACATCCCGCCCCAGCAGACAGTTAGCGACAATCACGGCTCATGGGTGGCACGTCCCTGAGCGTAGCGAAGGGCGTGACTCTCCCCTATCACGCCCATCACTTCGTTCTGGGCGTGCCACACGATTGGCGTGCCACACAATGGATGAAACAGATCCTTTGCCTTGAAGAAAGCATACGATGTCACAAGCAACCCAGCCCACGATGCTCGATCGATCCGGGAAAAACGGTTCATCCGGCATTCGGCGGTTTTGTCTCCGACGCGGGCTCGATGTGCCGATGACCGGCGAGCCAGCCCAGGAAATCTGCCATGCCGCGCCGGTCGACACGGTCGCCCTGATCGGTCCCGACTACAACGGCCTGCGTCCGACGATGCACGTGCAGGTGAACGATCACGTGAACATCGGCCAGGTTTTGTTCACCGACAAGAAGAATCCGGGCGTGAAGTACACGTCGCCGGCCTGCGGCTACGTGGCGGCAATCAACCGAGGCGCGAAACGAGCTCTCCTGTCGGTCGTGATCCAGATTACCGGTGAAGGCCACGAGACGTTCACCGCCCACACCCATTCGCGGCTCGATTCGATCGATGGGACCGACGCGCGGCGTCAACTGATCAATTCGGGACTTTGGACGGCGTTCCGGACGCGGCCGTTCAGCAAAGTGCCATCGCCGACGGCCGTACCCAACGCGATCTTCATCACGGCGATCGACACCCACCCCCTTGCGGCCCGGCCCGAAGTCGTTCTCGGCGAACGCGGAGACGATTTTGAAGCCGGGCTGCGAGTTATTACTCGCCTCGGCGCCGAAAAGGTCTATCTCTGCACGGCGCCCGACGCCAACTTGCCGGGCAGCGACGTGCCGGGCGTCACGGTCGCCGAGTTTTCCGGTCCGCATCCGGCCGGTTTGCCGGGCACGCACATTCATTTTCTCTCGCCGGTCGATCGACATCACACGGCCTGGCACATCAACTATCAGGACGTGGCGGCCATCGGACAGTTGTTCCTCACCGGACGGCCCGACGTCGAGCGGATCGTGTCGCTGGCCGGTCCGGGGGTCGTGCGACCTAGGTTGCTTCGTACCCGACTCGGAGCCAACGTCATGGAACTTGTTCGTGACGAGATGGTCGACGGATCGCATCGGGTGATTTCCGGTTCGGTCTTGGCCGGACGGACGGCCGTGAGCCCCGTCGATTTTTTGGGCCGCTACCACAACCAGATATCGGTCTTGCCGATGGCCACGAAACGCGAGTTTTTCGGTTGGCTCATGCCCGGCCTGAACAAGTTTGCTTTGAAGCGAGTGAACCTGTCGAGTCTGTTCCCGAAACGCAAGCTTCAGTTTGACACGTCGGTCTACGGCGGGCACCGGGCGATTGTGCCGATTGGCAGCTACGAGAAGGTGATGCCGTTGGACCTGATGCCGACGTTCCTGCTGCGATCGTTGGCGATCGACGACCTGGAAGAGGCCGAGGCGCTCGGCTGCCTGGAACTCGACGAGGAAGATCTGGCCCTGTGTACGTTCGTTTGCCCGGGCAAAAGCGAGTTCGGCGCCATGTTGCGACGGACCCTGACCGTTATTGAAAAGGAAGGATGATGCGACCACTGCGTTTTATCCTCGATCGGATCGAACCCTTGTTCCAAAAAGGGGGCAAGCTGGAGAAGGTCTATCCGGTCTACGAGGTGATCGATAGTTTTTTCTACACGACCAGCGCGTCGACGCCCGACCCGGTGCATGTCCGCGATTCGATGGAGTTCAAGCGGATGATGAGCACCGTGTTGGTCGCTCTGGTCCCTTGCGTGTTGATGGCCATGTACAACACCGGGTTGCAAGCCACGAAGGCCATGGCCGACATGGGTGTTGCGGCCGATGCCGGATGGCGAGGCACGATCATTTCGTGGGTGCATCTGGGTTACAGCCCGTCGAGCATCGTCGATTGCTTCTTCCTGGGCGCCCTTTACTTCATTCCGATCTACGTGATCACGATGATCGTGGGCCTGGCCTGGGAGATTCTGTTTTCGGTGGTTCGGGGTCATGAAGTGAACGAAGGGTTCTTCGTGACCGGATTGATCTTCCCGTTGACTTTGCCGGCGACGATTCCTTGGTGGCAGGTGGCCGTCGGCATCACGTTTGGCGTGGTCGTTGCGAAGGAAGTGTTTGGCGGGACGGGCCGCAATTTCCTGAATCCCGCGCTGGCCGCCCGGGCGTTTTTGTTCTTCGCCTATCCGGCCCAGATTTCGGGCAATGAAATTTGGGTGGCGGTCGATGGGTTTAGCGGCGCCACGGCTCTGAGTGCCGCCGCGAGCGACGGACTCCAGGGCATCACGAATATCACGAGCTTGAACGACGCGTTTTGGGGTTTCATGCAAGGTTCGATGGGTGAGACGTCGAAAGCGGCCTGCCTGATCGGCGCGGCAATCCTGCTGGTGACCGGCATCGGTTCCTGGCGTATCATGGTGAGTATGGTCCTAGGCGCGCTGGGAC
>JAEWUR010000601.1 GCA_023397045.1 Planctomycetota bacterium | reverse complement strand
CCCCGCGGCCCCCCGCCGGCCCCAAGGGGAGTTTTGGAATGGAGGATGGTGAATGGCGGATGGAGGTGGGTTGCCCACCGGACGATACCTCTCTTCCCACCATCCAACATCCTCCATCCACCATTCTCCTCCCTCCCCCTTCCCCCTTCCGCCCTCCGCCTTCATAATGTCGACATGGCCGAACGATCAAGCTATCAGAACCGTGTGATTCGCAACTACTACGAGAATCGCGATACCATTATGCTCCAACGACTTGGGGAGCTGGTCACCGACCTGTTTCTTGCCGAGGGCAAGGCGAAGGTCCGGCTTTGGAAGCGGGTGGCCGAAATACTCGAAAAGCTGAAGGTCCCCAAGAGTCAGATTCAGCATTTGGTCCAGAGCGATAACCCCACGTTGGTGGCAAATGTATTGAAGAAGCTGCTGGAGGAGTCGGGGTGAGATAGTGGGTAGTGGATGGTGGACGGTGGATGGTGGGTGAGGAGTCTCTGTTGCGGAAAGCGGAGATGTCATCCTGAGCAAAGCGAAGGATCTAGCAAGAACCGGAGATTCTTCGCTTCGCTCAGAATGACCGGTGAGGGTCAGTGGGATCGGTAAGCGGAAACGACTTCCGAAACGGAAACGAAGGAACGCTTTTTCTGGGCATGACTCTAGGCCGTGGACTTATCGTAACGAATGGAAAATCAACTCGATCAACTTCGCTGGAAGAAGTTTCCCGTTTTGGATGACGGGTTCGTTTGTCTGGTCGACGTAATGGGCGACGATCGGGCGGTCGTCGAGGCAGCCAGGGTCAGCTACGCGGCCGGTACGCGACACGTTTCGGACGACCGCACGCTCATTCGTTACTTGATGCGCCACTGGCACACGACGCCGTTCGAAATGGCCGAGGTGAAGCTGCTGGTTCGCGTGCCGATGGATTGTTGGCGGCAGTGGATCCGCCACCGCATGGCCTCGGTCAACGAGACCAGCACCCGATATTCGATCGCCATCGATTCGAGCCAGTCGACGCCGGCCGATCGGTGGCGTCGGCAGGCGACGGGAAATCGCCAGGGGAGCGAGGGTTTTGTGGATCCGTTGGAGGGCGCGAAGCTGTCGGCCGAGGAGGATGCGCTGCATCGGCAGGCCCGATCGGTCTATCAGCATCGGCTTGACTTGGATATCGCCCGAGAGCAAGCCCGAAAGGATTTGCCGCTGTCGACCTACACCGAGGCCTATTGGAAGGTCGACCTGCACAATTTGCTGCACTTTCTGCATTTGCGAATGCACGCTCACTCGCAATGGGAGATTCGCCAGTACGCGCAAACGATCGGCGAGCAGATCATCCGGCCGATGTTCCCGTTGGTTTGGGAGGCGTTCGTCGACTATCGTTTGGAATCGATCCAGTTGACGCGGCTCGATCGCGAGGTGATCGCCCGGCTTGCGGCATCAGCGCGATTTCCGGCGGGCGAAGAGGATTTTTTGGCGGCCGGCGATCCGTCGTGGGCGGAACTGACCCGATGCCGCGAACGCGATGAGTGTCGGGACAAACTCATGCAATTGGGATTACTTGGCAAAGGAACCGAAGGACCATGACTTCTTCGAACGGTAATGAAAAGACGATCGACGAGATCCTCGAACTGAACGGGCGATTGTTAAAAAGCATTGCCGAGGGCGATTGGAAGACCTAATCTCGGGGCACGGCCCAAGGTGTTGTATGCGAACGATTGCCATCATGAACCAGAAGGGCGGCGTCGGCAAAACGACCACGGCCGTGAATTTGTGCGCGGCGCTGGCCGCGACGGGTTTGCGGGCGTGTCTGCTAGACCTCGACCCCCAGGCGCATGCGTCGTTGCATTTCGGTCTTGAGCCGGCGCCCGATGAGCTGTCGGTCTATCACATTCTGACGGGCAAGACGCGCGTCAGCGAAGTGACTCGCAAGGTCGAGGAGAATCTTTGCGTCATTCCGGCGAATCTCGACCTTGCGGCGGCCGAGTTGGAGTTGGTCAGCGTGATCGGGCGTGAAGTCGTGTTGCGCGACAAGCTGCGCGATGATCCGCCGAACGTCGATTATCTGCTGATCGATTGCCCGCCGTCGCTCGGCATTTTGACGTTGAATGCCTTGTCGGCCGCCACCGAGGTTTTTATTCCGTTGCAGCCGCATTATTTCGCCTTGCATGGACTAAGCAAGCTGCTGGAGACGATCGATCTGGTGGCCGCTCGGTTGAACGACAAGCTGAAACTCAGCGGTGTGATCCTGTGCATGTACGACGGCAGCACGCGGTTGGCGACCGAGGTTGGGCAGGACGTGGATGAATTCTTCGAGAAGGCGCGAGGACAAGCGACGCCCTGGGCCGAGGCCCAGACGTTTCAGACGCGGATTCGCCGCAATATCCGGCTGGCCGAGGCTCCGAGCTTCGGCAAGTCGATCTTCCAGTATGCTCCCGATTCGCACGGCGCCGAGGATTACCAGCGGTTGGCCGAAGAGATCGCGAAGGGGAGCGAGCATGGCGGGGTCGACGGTTAGCCGATCTCGTCGGTCGTTTTCTCTAGGGGTTTTCTGCCCTGGAAGAATTGATTGTAGCGGCGAATGCCGAACGCGGCGGTTCCGACCAGGGCGGAGATCGCCATCAACAGCGTGGCCGGTTCCGGCACCACGGCGAAGACGCCGCTTCCGCCTCCGCGAATGATCGCCCAGGAGTGGCCTCGGCC
>JAEWUR010000580.1 GCA_023397045.1 Planctomycetota bacterium | reverse complement strand
TGCCGAGGCATCGCTCGTCGGATCCGATCTTCGGGAGATTGCCCGACGGTGGGAAAAGCTCAAACCGCCGCACAAGCCCGATCCGCAAAGGCATCGCCAGTACGCGAATCTCTTTCGCCGGTAGCTGGCTCACGCGTTGGTCGTCTGTCCAGTTCGACTTCCCTCTTGCTGTGCGTCGGCGCGATCCGGCTCCATCGCTCGATTGGCTGTAAGAGAGACGCCGACCCGGCCCCCGGCACGCTCAGCTTGATCCGTGTGTCTACCGCCGCAGCCATGCTCGTGGTCCAGTCGCCGCCGCCCGTTTCTCAGCGCAATCATCGACAGATTGAAAAATTGGGCCATTCCTTCGCCATCCCCCTCTTTCGGAGTACTGGCTGCAAAAGCGAGCCCTTCCCCAACGTCGAAATTCGACAAGCGTATTGATTCGTTGTTAGTATGGAGTTGGCAGGGCGTCGTATCTCTTGATCTTTGAACGCGTTACGATCCCCTTGCGAAAAAATCGAAAAGATCCAGCATTTTGTGCGTCAAGATTCGCCGGCATGCATACATTCTTATCGTAGCAGGCGAAGAATGCCGCACGGAATACTGCACGATGAGCCCGGCATGCCCCCTTTTTTGGTGCCGCAATGAACGAAGAGCAACGGTACGACTTGTTTTCGGAACTCGTGACGCGACACCAGAGTCAACTCTACGCCTATGTCTTCGCGTTGGTTCGAAACCGCGAAGACGCCGAGGATCTGCTGCAATCCGTTTGCGTGGTGCTCTGGCGAAAGTTCGATTCCTTTGAGCCGAACACCAGCTTTTTCCAATGGGCGCGCCAGACGGCCATCTATGTGCTGCGAAACTCCCTGAAACGCAAACAACGACCGACGTGCGTAAGTCCGGAGTTGCTCGATGCGCTGACGAACACTGCAGGCGGAAACGGTCGCGGCGAATCGGACGACTATGTGACTGCTTTGAGACAATGCCGAGGCAAACTCAGCGATCCGGATCGGCAGTTGCTAAACCTACGCTATGTCGAAGATCTGAGCAGCCGGGAAATTGCGGAACAGATAGGCCGCCCCCAACAAGGCGTGTGTCACTCTCTGATGCGAATCCGTCGCTGGCTATTCGACTGCGTCAAGGTGGAACTGGCCCAGCGGAAGCATGCGGAGGGGCAATCGTGACAGAGACGCCGGCCAACATCGAACGTGTCTTTTATCTTGCCGATGTCGTTTGCGATGGACGCGCATCGGCCGACGATCTGGCGGAGTTGGACGCCATCTTGGTTTCGGACGAAACGTTCCGCGTCGTCTATTTGGACTATTGCGAAATGCACGCCGCGCTCGACGTTGATCTGCGGGCACAGCGAGCGGTTGGCAATGCGCGACAAGAGATCCAAGACGACTTGACGGCCTGGCGCGGCGAGGCGTCGAGTCCGAGGGGATTGCCGTGCTCCGTTGACGGGGCCGCGCGATGTACGTCCGCCCACGGCATATTGAGCAGTGAGGCGTTCCCGTCGGTGGGTTATCTGACGGGTTGGCCGGCGGCGTATCTGATTGCGGCCGTGATCTGCACGATCGGCGCGCTGGTCTTCGCTTTCGTTCCGGTGTCCCATCGCGGAGCGGTCGCCACTTCCTCCAATAGACCGACGGCCGAGCGATCGTTGGAACCGCAGTCGGCAACGATTGTCGGCCGGATTACGGGCAAGGCGGATTGCCGATGGGCCGCACCGCCGCCCACGAATCTTGACAACGGCGGCGTTGCTCTCGGCGGCCGATACGCGTTGGCCTCGGGCCTATTGGAAATCACTTATCATACAGGGGCAAAAGTCATCTTGCAGGGGCCGGTGACGTATGAAGTCGATTCCCGCGACGGCGGATTCCTTTCCGTTGGAAAACTGACGGCCCGGGTGGAAAAGAACGAAGTGGCCAGTGGTCAGTGGCCAGTGGCCAGTGAGAAAACAACTCCATCCACCATCCACCATTCGCCATCCTCCGTTCCTGCCCCATCACTACCCACTACCCACCACCCACTATTCACTATCCAGACTCCCACGGCCACGGTTACCGACCTCGGCACCGAGTTCGGCGTCGAAGTTGGCGCCGAGGGCGGCCAACGTGTATGGGTATTCCAGGGCAAGGTGAAAGTCGCTTCCTTGAATCGGCAGTCGACGCGTGAAATCACGCTTGCCGAGGGACAAGGCGTGTCGGTCGATACCGACGGCCGAATGATGAATCCGTCGGCAACGGATGCCTCGGCGGTGGCGTCTCGGTTCGTGCGTCACCTGCCACGGCGCGACGGACCCACGGTCGTTTCGCTGGCCGATTTGGTGGCCGGCGGCGACGGATTCGGCAGGCGAACGAACTGGGGTATTAGCGCGGCCAGTGCCCACCCCGAGCCGAACCCCGTTGCAGACGAGGTTGTTTCAAGCGGTCATTTTCAGAAATATAGCGGTATGGCGCAGATCGACGGCGTTTTTATTCCCAACGGCGGCGAGCCGGAGTTGATCGACTCGGCCGGGCATCGTTTTGCGTTTCCAGCAACCAGCGGAACGACGTGTGGCGCGGTTTTAGCGTGCGATCGGGCCGCTCGCCGACCTCCACCGGAGTTGGGCAAGCGATATCCTGGAATCGCCGAAGAGCATAGGGTTCTTCTACTGCACGCCAACGCGGGTATTACGTTCGATTTGGCGGCCATTCGAGCCTATTCCGGCGGTCGACGGGTGAGCCGGTTCCAATCGGTAGCGATTAGTGAGCAGGCGATTGGGTTGTCGCCGCCGCGGTTTCACGAAATCTGGGTTATCGTCGACGGCGAGCCCCGATTCCACAAGGCCGAATTCCGCGCCGAAGAGGGACCGGTTGAGATCGACATTTCTTTGAACGAATCCGATCGTTTCCTGACGTTGGTTACGACCGACGGCGGCGATTCGATCGATGCCGACGGAGTGGGCCATCATCACGCCCGGATGATTCTGGAATCGCGTGTGACGGACCGGAAGGAACCTTAATCGTTGACGGAAGGTAGTGAATTGCCGAGCGAGGAGAAACTCGATTGGTATTGTTGCCAACGCCTCGCGCGGTAAACAAGCACGTGTCTTTTTTTGGGAGGTGTACGATGAGTCTTTGGAAGCTCGGAATGGCTGCGGTGTGTGTCGTGCTGTTGGCAACGGGCGTCTATGCGGACACGATTGAGTTACAGAATGCGGGATTCGACGACGATCTGACGAATGCGGGCGGCGCTTGGTCGGTCGTGGCGTGGCAGACGGTCGACGACGGCGTCGGACCGCAAGCCGGGACGCATTTCTTCAATCTCCTGCAAGGCAACGAGCAGAACGTCAGCAACTGGCTGCTTCAGGGAACTTCGCACACCATCGCCGCGGGCGAGACCTATTCGCTGAGCTACTACGCGGCACCGCGAGCGCAAGTCTACGTGGACAACCCGACGGCGTACATGGTTGACATCGTGGGCCACATCTACGACGTCACGACGAACACATCGCTTGCTTCGTTGACGACGACGCGCGAGGCAATGGCCGCCAATTGGCAGGGCGCGGCGAATCCCGAGAGTTGGCTGCACCAGACACTTACGTTCACGGTGCCGGAGGAGTCGGCGGCCATCGGACACGTGCTGGGCGTCGTCTTCACCCCGACCAGCGGATCAAGCTGGGCCTGCCAAAGCTGCCTCGATTCGGTCAGCCTGACCTTGGTGCCCGAACCGAGTGCGATTGTATTGCTCGGCATGAGCGTTGCCGGACTACTGGCTTATGCGTGGCGGAAACGATGACGATGGATGGTGGAGGACGGCGGAGGGAAACAACGCCCTCCGCCGTCTCCAAGTCCCCACTTCCGTCGGGGGGGTAAGGTCAGGGCCATCATTCAACCAGATACGTCGACAAAGCAAACACGAGAAACATCATGAGATCCATACGTCCCTCCGCGGTCGCGACGACCCTTGGCGCGATTTGCGTTCTTTTTGCAGCGGTTGCCGTCCACGGCGCTGTCATTCCGCGGCTCGAGCGCGGCGAAACGCTGAAGATCGCCGCGATCGGCACTAGCCTGACCGCCCCCGGCACCAGCGACCCGACGTGGTTCGCGCAAATGGGCACCTGGCTGTCGACAAGCTATCCGGGACAGGTCGCGCTGTCGAATCGAGCCATCGCCGGAACCGCCTCGGCCAACTTGCCCGAATGTGGCCGGCCGTATGGCGGTCCCTACCAGTTGGATCAAGCTCTTGCCTACGATGATCCGGACGTCCTGTTCATCGAGTTCGCCATCAACGACGCGGCCAAGCTGTTCGCGATGTCGCCCGACCAGTCGCGGATCAATCTGCGGTCGTTGATCGCGACGGCCAACGCCTGGGCTGCGGGCCGGGGAAAGGACCTCGATATCATCGTCCAGACGATGAATAACACGGGTCCCGCCTGCGAGGTTTCTTACACCGATGTGGCTCCGTACTATCAGGCATGGCGCGAGGAAGCAGCCGATAACAACGTGTTGCTGATCGACCATTATCCGAATTGGGTCAACCTGTACAACAGCGAACCGGATCACGCTACGTGGACGAGCTACGTGCCCGACGATCTCCATCCCAGCGCGCTCGGGGTGGCCATCGTCATCTTGCCGGAGATCAAGCGAGTGCTCACGGCTCAGCATGCGCCGGAGCCGTCGATGGCGGCGCTGGGCATTTTGGGATTGGCGAGTCTGACGATTTATGGAATTGGCAGGAAGGCGATTTGCCGCAAGGGTTCTTGATGTATTCAGTTCGAGGTGCAGCGATGGAACGAAAAAGAGCGTTCACGTTGGTCGAGCTTTTGGTCGTGATCACGATCATCGGCATCTTGATCGCGCTGCTGTTGCCGGCGGTCCAGGCCGCGCGAGAGGCCGCGCGCCGGATGCAGTGCAGCAATAATCTGAAGCAGATCGGGCTGGCGACGCTCAACTATGAGTCAACTTACGGCACGTTGCCGATCAACTACTGCTTTGTCGATTACGACGGATCGAATCTGGAGGCGTCACAGCGAGGCTCCCAATTGGCCAGGCTGCTGCCGTATGTTGAGTTCCAGTCGATCTACGACAAGATCAACTTCAACATCGGCGATACGGCCGCCAACCAAACGACGGACGGAACGACGACGGGTCAGCGATTCGAGACGATCGCCATATCGGCTTACCGCTGTCCGAGCGATTCGCGACTCGACGCCAGCGGACTGGTCGGTACTCCGCCCATCGCATTCACGAATTACGTTCCCTCGGCCGGCCCGTCCGAACTCTATGCTCCGGGTGCGCCGAGTTGCCCCTGCAACGCCACGGCATGGAACAACTTCTGGACCGCGTTGGGTTACCCGGCGTCGCCCGAGGGCAATCCCGCCGGTCCCTTCACGCGAAGCGCCCTGAACTATCGGAAGCCGTATGTTTGCAGGATGGCCGACATCACCGACGGCACGAGCAGCACGTTCTTCTTCGGCGAAGCGTTGGCCGGCTGCTCGATCCACGTCGACACGGGGGGCTGGTTCCTCGCGCATGGCCTCGGATTAAATACCACGCTGATCCCGCTGAACTTCGACACGTGTCACGCGCTCAGCGAGAACTTGGGCCCCGGCCGAGAGTGCAACTATCGGGAAACGTGGAATTCGGAGGCTGGTTTTCGTTCGTCGCATGCGGGCGGGGCCAATTTCGTCCTCGGCGACGGCTCGGTCTTTTTTATCTCCGAAACGATCGATCATACCACCTATCAATACCTTGGTGCGAAGGCCGACAACAAGCCGGCGAGCGTTCCCTAGGAAGACAACTGATGACGAATCAAACCGATGTAGGGTCCGCCTCGCGGACCATAACGTGGAATACGCGGCATGTCATTGGTCCGCACGGCGGTCCCTACGTCGCGATGATCTACGGCTTCCTTGCCGCAATCGCGGGCTGCGATCACGGGCCGGTGACGCCGCCGACGGCGCCGGTGCACGGCCGAGTGACCTTCCAGGGCAAACCTGTCGAGGGCGCTCAAGTCGCTTTCTATTGCCAAAAGCCCGGCGCACGCCCGGCCGTCGGCAAAACGGACGTGGACGGCGTGTACCGCTTGTCGACGTTCACGACGAACGACGGGGCAATGATCGGTCAGCACGGCGTCACGATCTCAAAGTTCGTCTTTGATTCGAACAACGGCGGATCAATCCAAGGTGCATCGGGTTCCGCGCCGAAGTTTTTGCCTCCACCCGGCGAGCAAAACAGCCTTCGCGCAAATACGCAATCGGCTCTGCCCTGGAAATACTCCGATGTCCGTCAGTCCGGCCTGACTGCGGATGTCGTGCCCGATGGGTCGGAGGTCAATTTCGATCTTTCCGACTGACCAAGGCGTTCTGTGGCTGTCAGGAATCGGCTGGAATCATCGTAAATACTCTGGCCGTCGGCGTTCATAGCGATATTCTGGATTTTCAAGTCTGCAACGTGGAGGTTGTTCACCGTGAAGATGACTCGACGGAAGTTCTTGAAGACGGCATCGGCCCAAACCGCTATTGCCTGCACGGCGCTGAGTTGCATGCGTCTCTCTGCCGCGGATAGCCTATCGCAGCCCGTGCAGATGGGCCCTCATCGAGAGTCGTTCTCTTTTCTGCACAGCTACGAGGCGACGGGGCGCTATTGGCGGGCTCTGGAACAGTCCGGTCTGCTGCGACCCTCCAATGGCATTCGGCTCGTCAATTCGCCCTGGGGTGACGACTCGTACCGCTTCAACACGGCAGCTCGAAAAGACGGCCCTCTCCATCGAATGCTCGAACAGCGACAGTGCCCCTTCATCGTCGACCGCGTCGTCGGCGGATCGAGCTACAATCCGTATCAGTTCGACACGTCCCTGGCGGACCATTATGCGTCGAGGCTGGGCGAGAAGTTCCTTGGCGGACAGATTCACGAGACGATCAGCAACATGCACAATGATTGGGGTCGATTCAAGGCGGCCAATGCGAAGTTTGCCAATCAGCCGATTGTGATCGATGAGGTGAAGGATTATTTTCAGGGCAACGACGCCGCTCACCAGTTGGAATACGGCACCCTGGAGGAATACGCCGGCCGAGTGCATTTCAAGGATCCCGACACGCTCTGGAAGGAGATTCACTGGGCACTCGACAAGGAGTCCGCCCGAATTGGACGGCACTTCTCCTATTGCGAGGGATCGGCCTACGGCGAACTCGTCTGGCATATCTTTTACAAGCATGGCGCGAGATATTGCCTCGCGGAAGTCGGCGTTTGGGCGTCGCGTCAAACGCAATTCGCCATCGCGGCGCTTCGCGGCGCGGCGAAGGCGGCCGGCAGGCCGTGGGGCGTCTTCTTCGCCGTTTGGGGACCGAATGGCTGTACGTGCTTCATTCCGCTGCGCGACAACTCTTGGCGCGTCAGCGAGGAATTCTTGACCAATACCAGTTGGCCGGCCGGTCCCGAGTTGGGCTGTTCCAGCGCATTGCAGCGGCGCATCTTTTTTCACGCCTATCTTTCCGGTGCATCCACGCTACATGAGGAGTGGGGCGCTGAAGGAAACCTGCTCAATTGGCAAGAGGGAACGCTCTCTTCCTATGGTCAGGCAACCAAGGAGTTCTTGGATTTTCAGGACGCGAACCCCGATGTCGGCGTGCCTTACACACCGGTTGCCCTGGTTCAGGATGCCTCCATACCCCCGCCGGACGCCGCCCCTTGGATGGCACTCAAAGAGAAACTTTTTCAACTCTCAGAGGCGGATCGCGTGAACGAAGCCCGAAACAATGCGGGCAACGCCGAGGTGGCCTGCTATGCTCCGTGCGCGCTGTCCGAGTTGTTCGACGTCGTTCCGTCCGATGCGCCGGCATCGCTCTGGCAAACCTATCAGGAGATCATCCCCGTCGGCTCGGCTCCCATTCCTGCGGGTGGGACGGAGTGTTCGCCGGAGGATGTTTTTGACCGGTTGGCCGCCGCCGTGCAACGCACGAGTCCGATGTCGCGGAAGACGCACATGCCGATGCAGATCAATCGCCGTGCCCGGGATGGCGCCTGGATCGTTGCGTTGTACAATCCCTGGGGGGCGTGGCGAGGAGACGTTTCCGGCGTCGGCAGCGTGTTTGACGAGGCCTGCGCCATTCGCGACGTCCTTCAACCCACGTTTAGCGTGAAGTCGGTCCGGACCCTCTATGCGTGGCCAAGCGGATCCTCGGCGTCGCTCGATGCGAATCAAATCAATGTCGTCGTCGGGCCCGGTGGAACTCTGATCCTCGAGGTCGTTGGCGATGTCGAGACACACACGTTGTGACGGTCATTCGCCTTCTGGGGAAACGGAAAACCAACCCGGTTCAGGACGATGTTCGTATGATACGGACTTCAAATCGTTTCGGCGACATTCCTCACTGTTCTGCCGCCGCTACCGCCGCCGACCACTAGCTGCCCTCGCGATAATCGCGCGGCGAGCAGCCGAATGAGCGACGAAACGCGGTGGCGAAATACTGGCTCGACGAAAACCCGTAATGCAAGGCCACGTCCGTAATCGACGCCTCCGGCGTTTCGCGCAAGCGGTGCGCAGCGCGTTCCATGCGACACTGCATGAGATACTGAGCGGGCGCCATATTCACCAGTTCGCGAGTCAGATTGGCAAACTGCGCCCTTTTCAAGCCGCATTGCTTAGCCATTCCGGGCACCGTCCACTCGGAAATCAACGCACGGTCGTCGTGCAGCAACGCATCCCAAAACAGTCGCACCGTGCGTTTGGCCGAACTCAACGACGCGTCGAGTTCGGGCGACTTGCTTTGCAAGGTTTCCAACAGCAATAAGAAGAACTCGTTGATTCGCACAATCAGCGTCGAAACGCACGATTCCGTTGT
>JAEWUR010000528.1 GCA_023397045.1 Planctomycetota bacterium | reverse complement strand
GCCCGCTCGATCCGGTCACCCCATGCCTGCTCGCCCGTGACTTCGTAGAGGCACGCCGACGACCACATTTGGGCCGCGATGTCACACGTTTCCGTTCCACGCAAGGCGCCGACGCCCGTCTCATACTCCATGCCCGAGGCGACGCCATGCGGCTGCATGTGATTCTCGTCCAGCCATCGGAAGGCGTTGCGCGAGGCTTGCAGATATCTCGGCTCGCCGGTCACAAGATAAAACAATGCGGGCAGACGAATGGCTTCGTAGGTGACTACCGTATGACCGATAAAAAATTGGTTGTCGAGCCACTGTTGAATGGACGCCTGATTCTCGGGAGTATCGATGGCTGCCCGAATGCGATCGAGCAAACGGCGGTCGCCGCTCCAAGTGTAGGCTTTCAGCATGGCATCGATGTTGCAAAGACCGCTGACGGCTTTGAAATTCAGGCCGCCCATCGGCACGGGATAATCGGCGTAGGCATGGACCATGGCGTCCAAAATGCGTTGGTCGCCCGAGGCATCGTACCAGGCAGCCAGTGCCCTGCCCATGTGGGAATGGGCCCAACGATTGAACTCGGTCCACTCATCCGCCGGTGGTTTCTCGTTCTCGGCGGTCCAGTAGATAAAGGACGAACCGCCACGGTTGACGCCGTCGACGACGAGGTTCAGGCGAGCTTGAGCTTTCTGTTGCAGAGCATCGTCATGCAGAACGTAAGCAAGCTGGACCAGTCCGTCCAGCCAGTAGGCGCCTTGTTCCAACGGCCAGCCGGTGCCGTCGGGATTTGCGCCGTTGGCCTGGACCGGAATGCCTTTCCACGCGTCGCCGAACGTCGGGTGATGTTCGTCGAGATGCCCGGTCAGTCCATTTTTGGCCGCCATGGCCCAATCGCGCAACCACCCGGCGGGCTCGACCGCGCCAGGGGGCAATTCCCGCAGAACAGGCGTCACAGGCAATTGGCCGGCGTCGTCTGCCTTGGCGTTCGCACACGGCAGATTCAACAACAAGCCAGCAATCAGCATCGAAAAAGCAAATCGAATTTGCACTGCAGGCACCTCAATATTGAAGCGGAAATGGGATTCCAGGCCCGCGTTCTACCGGAAAGCCTTGCCTTGGGTAGGTCTATTTGGCGTGTTGGGCAAGCGGCTGGATTTCTTCGATTGTAGCAACTTGCGGTCGAAAAGAAAACCAGGCGACTTTGTGCGGCTGTCCGGCGACGGAACGCAACGGAGAAAGCTTTAATATCCCCCACTGCTCCGGATGGGACGGGGCGGCCTTCGGATCCAGGGATGCCGGCACGACGACACTTCCGTTTTCGGTCGGCAACGCGGCGTTCCAAAGAACGACGGGCCGCTGATTGCCGGGGGCGGCGGTCAACCAGGCATTGACCGGCTCGTCGTGCGCTGCCAGAAGATCGTTACCTCGCAACAACACGCCCGCGCCGCCCGGCGCGGGTTCGCTGCGCAAAGTCTGCGGCAGGTGAACGACGATCTGGCGAGGTTGGCTCCAATCGCCCGAGACCGACCATGCATCTTGGACTTCTTCGACGAGCAGCGCGGCCGGTTTCTCGATTGTGGCTCCGTCGGTCGCCCAGGCGGGACGGTGGATTCGCAATGTCGCATGACTCGCCGTCGGACCTTGGAACGTAATTCTCACCCCCTCGGGAATCTCCGTCTGCTTGACGTTCCATTTTCCACCGGCCCCGTCGACTTCGCCTTCGCAGTCGATCAGAAGATTGACCGAAAGCCCTTCGGCGTTGCTTGTGACGGCGAATCGGGCAATATCGGCCGTGGCCCTGGCCCAATGTTCGCTGCAACACCACCATGCTTCCTCGCTGGCTGCCTGGAAGGCGACGGGCCGTCCGTCGATCTGATGGAAGGTGCGATGACCGGCGCCACCGTTGGGGAATTGGTTGACAATAAAATGGCCGCGCAGACAGCGCTCGGCTTCATCGAGATAGCGTCCGGAACCCGTCAATTGCCAGAGGTGCAGATTGAATCGCAGCCAATCGCATTCCGCGCAGCCCTCGTCGCGAACGCAGCCGGGCTCGAGCACTTCCTTGACGCCGCCGGTCGGCAGGCGATGTTGGGTCATGAAGATCGTCCAGTCGCGCTCGGCGTCTGCCAGCCATCTCCGCTCGCCGGTCAGTGCGAACAGATCGGCAATTCCGCGTGCGGCGCATAGCCGACCGTGGCTGTGGATGCCGTCGAAATCCTTGACCGTCATGGCCAACTCGGCCGTGCGGACCGCCTGGTTGAGGTAGCGTTGGTCTTTTGTCACCCGCGCCAATGCAACGAGCCCCTCGATGACCGACAACGAATACGTCTCGCAATTCGCCGAATATCCGCCCGGTTTTCGGACGAGGCTATCGGGCGTATAAAAAATCCCATCGGTCGCGATGAGATAGTCGCCGATTTTCTTCGCGATTTCCACGGTTTGCGCATCGCCCGTGCGGTCGTACACCTCGATCAGTCCGATCAACAATCGGCCGTTTCCCCAAAGAATGGCCATATCGCGGTCGTGACTGGTTTGCGGCAGGTTCTGGTCGACGCCGAAGTGGCCGTCGGGCCTCTGGTAGCCGGGAATCGCTTTCATGATGTCGGAAAAGGCCGCAAACGGTTCGGGATAGAAGGGAAGCAGAAACGCCGCCGCACCGATCCAACGGCCGGAAATGTCGCCGCTGTAGTCGATATAGCGACGTTGGGTTTTCTGCGACAGGTCGGCCAGGATGAACTCCGCATCGCCCAAGGGCGACTCCGCCATGCGACGGGCGCTTCGCGCCTGTGCTTCGCCCCACATTCCGGTCAGCCGAATCTGATCGGACAGCACGGGCAGCGATTCTTGCCGAGTCGCGCCAACCGCGCGACCAACATCGTTAAACGTCCAGATTAGCGAGGCTGCCGAGAGGATGAACAAAACACTCGCGATCTGAGATGTTGATGCGCGGAATTGGGTCGACATCGTTTGCACCTTGAAGTTGAATACGGTGGGAACTCGGGCGGGAAGGAATGGTACTGGCCTTGAGCGACAACCGGCGATCAATATTCGACGGGCAGACCGTCCATACGATTTCCCAGCCGGCGGTGGATCTCTTCGTCGATCGTGTAGCCGATGATATGGACGGAGCCGTCGCAGTACGTCATGTTGAATCCGCTGGGATGTGCGCTGCCGAAAATCTGATAACCGGTGTAGCCCGGACAATCCTGCTGCGGCGGCAAACCTGGGAG
>JAEWUR010000466.1 GCA_023397045.1 Planctomycetota bacterium | reverse complement strand
GATTCAAGGTGATGACGGCTTCGCCGGAAGCCACCGGCGGGGCTTGTGCAGCTTGCAGCCGGGCCATGGCTTCCCGGAACAGGAAGGAAATCAGCCGGTCGGAGTTGAGCAGTTCGTGCCGTGTCAGTTGGTGAATGTCCGTGTCGGAATGGATCGCCTGATTGCTGAGCATGAAGCAATAGGCCGACGGCCTGGCATCGACCCAACCGCGATGATTGGCATCGGTATCGCGGCCACATAGCAGACACATGTCCTTCCAGGAGATCGGCAACACATGTTCCAGAGGAACGATTGGGCATTGGTCACGCCCAACTTCCTGAACAATCCGCGTCATCGGCTCGCTGCTGACTTCGAGCCAACCGGGGGT
Organism: Planctomycetota bacterium; assembly: GCA_023397045.1. Lineage (GTDB taxonomy): Bacteria > Planctomycetota > Planctomycetia > Pirellulales > Thermoguttaceae > JAEWUR01. Next base: position 4,751 of record JAEWUR010000466.1, on the reverse strand, counting down.
ACGGCCGGAGCGGATGATTTCCATGACGTGGTTCTGCAAACGAGAAATGACCTTACCGCCCGCCCGGGCGGCCAGAAAACCGACACCAATCGTGTTGTCGGTCGAATCATAGGCGGCGATGCCGGAAGGCGAGGTTTGAGCCAACCGGGCGAAATGATCGAAGGGCCGCAGCGGGATACAATCCACATCGCACCACATCCCGCCGTGGGTGGCCAGAAGGATGGTGCGGATCGCATCTGAACGCTGGCAGACGTGCCATTTGGCAATCGTCTCCAAAACGTCCTGGGAGAATCCATATTTTGGCAGATCGTCCGGCCCAAGCAACCGGGCACCGGGATGGTATGCCATCAATAGATCCGCACATAGCCGAACGTACGGCGGCATCGGGCCTTCCCAATAGAGCCATAAATGTGAATCAGGACGCATGCGCTCCCTCCAATTTCGATTTACGATCGTCGAGTACTTCTTGGACCGAGTTGCCCTCGATTACGACAACCGGTTCCCCGGCCGCTTCCTCCAACAATTCTTTCGTGGCGTCCGGGTGCCAGACGGCGACCACACCGTTGGGAATGGTCTCGGCCTCGTTCCGAAGATACGCAAACCACCTCTTGAGTTCCTCGATCTGCCAGGACCGATCGTCGGACCCGAAGATTCGCATCAACCCAGTGTCGATGTCCGTTTCTCGGTCGCGGGAAAACCCCGTGTGGAAGCCATGGCCACGCAAAGTAGCCACCACGTCGCGTGGAGCCCGTAATAGGACGATCGGTGGATCGGAACGGCGAGGACCAAGCCGGGATTTCACTTCGGGAATGCCTTCGAGGCTGGCAAGAACCTCTTCCAGTGATTGACCACGGAGTTCAACGACTTGGTCAGAAGTAATATCCTTGACCAACTCCAATGTGGCTTTCGGATGCCAGATGGTGCAAACCAGATGGTCGCCCGAGGCAACCTCCCACTGGATTGTCTCGATCCAGCGGCGCAGGCGGTGGGGCCAATTGCCTTCCGGGCCGTCGAATAATTCGATCAGCCCATTGTCGATATCCGTTTCCGGATCACGATCGTAGCCGGTGTGAAAGCCATAGCGGCGCAGTGTTTTGACGACGTCGCCTGGCGCATCGAGTAAGACGATGGGCTGGCCTTCCTTGGGCGGTGTCCAGAACTTGGCGGGATTGATTCGGCCATTGATGTCGGATTTGGTTCGGCCCTGACCGGCCAGGAACGGATCGGGGGCATAGACAAAATACGATCGTTGGAACGGGCCCATGATGTGGTCGCAGTGGCCCTTAGTGGAAATCCATCGGCCGTAGAGATCACGAAGGAAGCGGCCACGGATGGCGTAGGCATGGGTGCGCTGGCAGTCGGTACATTGGACAACGCCGGGCTGACACGTGCCGATCACGTTCATGCCGAAACCTTCACCATCGCGACGACGCTTTGCGATTGCTGAATCTCAAGCCGCGACTCGAACTCGCCGCACCAACCATCGGGCGAGACCCTCGGCCAAATACCCAACGCATGTTGATCATGCTGACCACCTTCCATTCGACGCGCTTCAGGTGGATTCCGCCGGCATTCGTTTCGAGAACGCCGATCCGTTTCGGGCGAGAAGAACCGACATGCGACACACATCGCTTTCATTGTTGCACCTCGGGGTTCGTAGTAACGATTTTGGGTTGTACTGACATTGCAGCGAAAACGTTGTTTGATCGAATCCTTCACACGGAATCCTTCCTGACAGGACACACACAAGAAAAACGGCGCGCGGGCTTCTTGTTGGGAAGGATTTAAATTCAGGGGGAGAGAGTGTGTGTTTTGTGTTGTTATTACGGGACTTACAACGATTGAAATCCTTCCCAAACGCCTTGGGAAGGATTGGGAAGGATTCGCCAAAATCTGGTAAGCTAGGCTGTTTTGAATCGAATCCTTCCCAAAACGACGGATTTTTTGGGAAGGATTCGGGGAAGGATTTCAGCGTATTTGTCATGGTAGTAGCCGATATCCGAGGGCTGTTTTGGTGCGTGTACGGATTTTAACCGGCTCGATTTTCTCTTGCTGCATGAGCGTACCGACGATTTGGTCGAAGTCGAACGCTTTGATATGCATGTCGTGGAGTAGATACTGCCGTTGTTTCTGGTTGCCCGGCGCGTCCAGGAGCATCCGAAGCAATTTCAGGCAATCGGCATGGAACGGATTGGCCGCAACATATTGCGACGCCATGTCCAGCATGCAACGGATCTGGTGCATGATGAACTTCGACGCCCACTCAACGGCGGGCACGTCGATCTTCGGCTCGCGATGGTTTTCGCTGATGGCATAGATCAATGCCAGTTTGCGCGTCTGCTCGCTGGCGCGGCCCCAGACAGTGGTGCCCACGGCGTCCGATTTCTGCTCGGCTTTGGCGTATTCGGCTTCCGCCATGTGACGGTGCTCGATCAGCAGATTGCGAGCCCGATCGGTATGTTCGACGACGGCGGGCGTGGGATGTTGATCCGAGAGATTGCCCTGCGTCGGCCGGAAATCGGCCCACCAGCGCGCCGTTTCCAGGATGCGTGGTGAAAGCTTGATGATTTCCGGCTCTTGGCCTTCCTTGCGGCGTCTCGACGCGACAATGATCATGCGTGCAAACAGACCGTTGGTGAGCATCCGCTCCGATAGGGCGTTATAGTAGTGGTTGGGAATGGCGGTGCCGAAGATCACCAGATTCGGCTGATTGATGGCGCCGGGGTTCGGCTTGCCCGCCTTGTGCCGCATCGCCATGATGCTGTTGGACGAAGAATAGAGCGTCAACAGCGTGCCCATCAGGTTCTCGTGGCGTGCGTCCTTGGACTTATTGATCCATTGCAGCACGCCGTCGATCTCGTCGGTCTGAAACAGCATCGAAGGATGGTCTTGTAATGTGTCTTGCAGGCCTTCACCGGACGCCAATCGATCGCCCAGGCATGCGGACAGACCGATGTGGTATAGGATCTTCGTGTTCACCTTGCGAATCCAGTCTTTGCCGGCCGAACCGTAGGCGAGTCCCAGCAGGTAGAGGTTGGTTCGGTTGTCGCCGGGATCGCAGACCTTTCGGCCGCCCAAAAAGGCCTGCATGGCCAACGCGCCACAGAAAGTCATTGCCGGATTGGGATATGGCGATGACTCATGGCACAGATCGATCAATTCCGAGACGAAGCCTGGTACGCGGAGCCATTCTTCGGGGATCAGATTTTGTGGTTCGCAAGGCGGACTGACCGGCTCGTCAACGTCCGTAACCACCTGTAGCCCGAGCATTTTTGAGAGATCCACGTCCGTATCGGGTTGTGGATCTTCGCCATAGCCTTGACTACGAAGCGCCGATGCGGCTGCGGCGAAATCGCCGCCATGTTCCAGATGGGCATAGACGGAAAATGGCGAATACGACTGGTTGGGTTCGAACGGGGCTGCGCTACTCGAGAAAACGTAGAATACATTGCTCTTCAGCGTGGCCGACCAACCGGACGTTTTGCCGGGCCTGCGCCAATACTCGTTGTCGCCGCCCTGGGCCAATGCCCAGCCGTGGCGTTGAAGGAGTTCTCGAACGTCCCCCCGACTGTTGAAATCGTCGCCGGGCCGGCCGTCGTTCGTGGATTGTGATGTCGTTGCCGCCGCCGGTTCCGCAACCTCCGGCACATATTGATTGAGTTCCCACGCCGTCTGCATTAGCAATTCGCGTTCTGATTCCGTGATCACCGGCAGATTGGCGAAATCCCCTTGCACCAACTCATAACCGGGCGACGGGGCACATAAAAACAGTCCGCCCACGCCGCGGGTCTCGATCATCGTCAAGATCACGTGCCATGCCCCGTTTCTATCCTTGCGCGGCTGATAGGGTTTGCCGAAGAATATGACTTTCTCTGGACCATCGACCAGTTGCTTGCGCTGAGCAAGTTTCAGGCTGCCACTTATAGGTTTGTCGCTGCGGTAGACAACATGCCAACCGCGGGATGGCGACTGCTCGACGACAAGCCGATCGAGTAAATCGGGATTGGCCGCTTGGATCACGTTCCACCAGGCATCAAACGCTTCGCCGGCCAGGTCGAAGTCGAGCATTTCCAGATTGCCTGACACAGTTCCACAGATGAGACATACTGCCTGCGCCTTCTCGAACCACCGGGCCGTTTCGAGCTCGGTGGGCAATCGAGTCTGGTAGGTTTTCCAGGTGGCCAACGTCGGCCGTTTCTCGTCCGCCCTGGCCGGGATCGCGCACAGGCCCACCTTCTGATACTGAAAAGCCGCATCACGAACATCCATCCGCGCATCCTCCCCGCTCAGTCGCTTGTGACAGGCGTCTGCCGCGTCGGAATGTCGATCATCGCGGGCATTTTCTCTTCAAAATGTGCAACCCCCAGGATATTCCATGCGGCATGTGATAAATGGTCTTCCGTATCGTCACCTTCAAGCCACAGGTAGATGTGCCGAATGGCATGATTGAGCATCACGCTGGCTGGTATGCCATTTTCCCAGTTGTGATCAGAGTATTTTCTTGCCCCTTCGGCACACGTCTTAGCCAGACGGCGGAGGCCGATCGGCGTGATCAAATCGAATCGCACATCATCGGCGTCACTGCCGCGCACCGCGCCGGTCGAAAATGTTGTCATGTCTGTTGTGAATGGCACTGATTTTTTGTTAACGTGTTTTGGCTTCTTGCTTTCGGGCAAGATGTCGAGGTTTGGTCATTAGCGGATAGGGTTTAGGTCTACGTTTACGTTGTCGAGGTTCAAGGCGATTGGGAC
>JAEWUR010000456.1 GCA_023397045.1 Planctomycetota bacterium | reverse complement strand
GCTCTGAAGGTTTGTTTCCGAGCCGGAATAAATCTTGCGTTTGGTTTCTTCGGATCGCGCGCCAGAAAACGAACGGCCGCGTGCCGTCCGCTTATTCGATTGCGGCGCAAGAGGTTACGCCGCCGCGGGTCAAATCAGAAAACCCGTGGGCCGTTCCGGAAAATGGACCCACAACGGTGCGAGAAATACCGACCGAGTGGTCCGAAAATCGACTACGCCGGCTCGACAACCTGAAGACTGAGCGTCAACCGCATGTCGGCCGTCACCGTGCGAAAATTCGCCATGTGCGACGTCGCCAAATGGGCCTGCAACGCCGCGACGCTCTCCCATTTCTCGACAACCGTCACCACGTCCGGACGTGCCGTCACATATTCGCAATCGACGTCGATCGACGGCGTATATTCGAGGCAGCCGGCTTCGGCGCGCACTTGAGGAACAAGCGTCTTGAAAACGGCCAGCAAGTCGTCGCGACGGCCGGGAGCCGTTTCGATCGTGGCAATGACACAAATCATCTTCGGTTCCTTTCAAAAAGTCCCCTCTCCCGCGACCAACCTTCGGTCGGCGCCCGGAGGGCTAGTGGTCTGTCCAGATCGTCGTTACTAATCGTAACCCGAAGCGTAAGCGAGGCTGTCCCTCGCTTCACTGATCGTAACCCGAAGCGTAAGCGAGGCTGTCCTGAATTCAAATCCTCGCCCGAGCAATGCTAAACTTCTCCAACACCGTTGCCTCCGGTTCGACGCCGATGCCCGGCACGGCCGGCAGATGGACGCGCGGACGTCCGTCAGCCTCGTCTTTCACCGGCAGCAATGGGTCCGCAACGTCCTCGGCAAGGTATTCATTCGAAGCGAAGAAGTCGGACGGATGCTCGCAGTTCGCCTTCGAGGCCAGCGCGAAACCGATCCGCCCCGCAATGGCGCTCTGCGGCGCCGCTCCAACGTAACACGGCGTGCAATTCTCGTGACACAAGTCGTGAACGGCCACGGCCGCCGTCAGTCCGCCGAGTCGGCCGGGCTTCAGGTTGACAAACTTGCAGCTCTTCAACTCGAGCGCCATCTCGGCCTGGGCGACCGTGGTGATCGATTCGTCCAGACAGATCGGCGTGCGAAGCGATTCCTGCAACATCGCATGCCCAACCAGATCGTCGGCCGCCAGCGGTTGCTCGATGGCCGCGAGCATGAAATCTTCTAGGCGATACAGCATGTCGGTCTGGCCGAGATGCAGCGCGGCTTCGCAATCGACCACGAGCGTTTGGACAGGGCACTCTTTCCGCACGAAATCGACCATCCGAACGTCCCAGCCGGGCCGGAACTTCAGCTTCAACCGATCGAAGCCCGAGGCCACCGCCTCGGTGATCCGTCGATGGAACTCATCGACCGACTCGATCTTATCGAACGTCGGCCCGACGTCGATCGCCGTTCGCGCGCCGTTGAGCACTTCGTAGAGCGGGCGGTTCTGCTGCCGGGCGCTAAGATCCCACCATGCCGCGTCCAACGCCGCCTTCGCATACTGATTCCCGCGAAATGGACTCAAAAGCGAAGCCAAATCGTCGCCCGAGCCGACATTCCGACCGGCGACGGCCGGCGCCAACCAATCGCGCAACGCGGCGAACGCTCCGGCAGCCCATTCCGATCCGATCACCGGCGCATTGCCGGGACTGGCCTCGCCCCAACCGGTCACACCGCCGCCGTGCATGGCGACCAGTACCGTCTCCAGCTTCTCAAAACGTTCCCAAGGTCCCGGCAACGCTTTGCGAAGCGGCAGGCCAACATGATACAGCTCGATCGATTCGATTTGCATGGGCGGGATTTGTAGTGGATGGTGGGTCGTGGATGGTGGATAGTGGATATCATCTACCCACTAACTCGTCCGCCGGCAAGCTCGATCGCCTTCAACAGCCCCCGGGCTTTGTTCATCGTTTCGTTCCATTCGTTCTCCGGCACGCTGTCGGCCACGATGCCCGCGCCCGCCTGGACGTAGGCCTTGCCGTCATGAATGACAATCGTGCGCAACGCAATACACGTGTCCATGTTGCCGGCAAAATCGACGTAACCCACCGCGCCGCCATACGGACCGCGACGATGCGGCTCGAGCTCGTCGATGATCTCCATCGCACGGACCTTCGGAGCGCCCGAGACAGTGCCCGCCGGCAGACACGCTTGGAGAGCATCGAAAGCCGTTCGGTCGGGCAACAACTGCCCGGTGACGTTCGACGTAATGTGCATCACGTGGCTGTAACGCTCGATCGTCATCACATCGGTCAACTCGACCGATCGATATTGCGAAACTCGACCGACGTCGTTGCGACCCAGATCGACCAGCATCACGTGTTCGGCGCATTCTTTCGGATCGGCCAGCAATTCCTCGGCCAGCCGACGGTCTTCCTCGTCGGTCGCGCCGCGCGGCCGAGTGCCCGCCAACGGACGAACGGTCACTCGACCGTCGACCACGCGGACCATCACCTCGGGCGAGCTGCCGACAAGCGTCACGCTCGGCGTCCGAACGTAGAACATGAACGGGCTCGGATTCACCACGCGCAGCGTGCGGTAGATCTCAAACGGATGCGTCGTCAGCGGCACTTCCAACCGTTGGCTGAATACGACCTGGAAGATATCGCCCGCTCGGATGTATTCGACGCACTTCCGAATCGCTTCTTCGAAGGCGGGCTTGGTGAAATTCGAACGGAACGGCAGCTTCACGTCGCCTTGGGTGCGGATATCGAACGGCCGGAGGTCGCTCTGCGGCGTCGAAAGCTGCTCGACCAACCGGTCGACCCGTTGGCAGGCCGACTCGTAGGCTTGCGCCCGTGTGACGCCCGGTTTGTCGAGCCGCGCCATCGACACCACGACGATCGCCTTCGTGACGTTGTCAAAGACGACCATCTGATCGTAGAAGGCAAACGCCATGTCCGGCACTTGCCGATCGTCGACCGGGGCATTGGGCAAATTCTCGCAATACCGGACCGTATCATAGCCCGCATAGCCAACAGCACCGCTACAGAAGGGGGGCAATTCCGGCAAATGAACCGCCCGAACCGACTCGAC
>JAEWUR010000419.1 GCA_023397045.1 Planctomycetota bacterium | reverse complement strand
GCGTTATTTCCGCCGTCAAGGCGTGACCGAAGTCACGATGGTCGGCAAGATTTTCAAGGTGCGGCTGTTCGAGCGATGGCGATGGCTGCGAAACATCCCGGACCTGCGAACCATTCGCATGTTCTCGCCCCATTTCGTCACGCGAAAAAAAGACTGCCGCGACGACTCGCTGCTGGGAACGGTCGTCGATGAGTTTGCCTCGGAAGGGATCCGATTCATGAGCATTACCGAGTGCGCGCCCGAACTTCTGGTCCGCGAGGGACAACTAACCCGTCTCGGCCCGACGCCGGCGCAACAAAAAGACATCGAATTCGGTTGGCACATGGCCAAAGAGATGGGCCGGCTCGACGTGGGCCAAAGCGTCGCGGTGAAAGATCGGGCCGTCCTGGCCGTCGAAGCGGTCGAGGGAACCGACGAGTGCATCCGGCGAGCCGGCGCGCTCTGCAAGGCCGGCGGATTTACCGTGGTCAAAGTGGCTAAGCCGCAACAGGATATGCGTTTCGACGTGCCCACCATCGGCCTCGGCACGCTCGAAACCATGCACACGGTCGGCGGCAAGGTGCTGGCCGTTGAGGCCGGACGGACCATCTTCCTCGATCAGGAAGCCGTCGTCGATTTCGCGAACCGCAACGGAATGATCCTCGTCGCGATCACTTCGCCTTGATTTCTTACGCAAATAACACGCGTGAAAGCGTAGGGTTGTGCTTTCGCATAACACATTCACAGCCAACCTTTTGTTACGCTGAAGCATAACCTACGGATTGGACGCTTGAGTTTTCGCACATTTGCAACCCCGATCGACGTGGGGGTTCCGGTCAGCGCGATGTGACGAGATGCGGCGAAACGTTTTCCGTGGATGGCCCTTTTCAAGGGTGTGGACAACGTGTAGATTGAAGTGTGTGAGGTCGGTGCGTCTTGCTTTTCGGAGCGATCGCCGCGTTCTGCGGTGAAGCCGGGATCATTGGTCAGAGACTTTTTGCGGCGCTTTGCCGAATGGCGATTGAGGCATCGCGCCGATAGTGAATATCGGTCGTTGTTTTCTCGACTCCAACTGTCGCGTTGCCGGCTTGGGTCGGCGGCGCGCAGGTACCGTAGCGTTTGATCGCTACAAGGGGCCAGGAACGTTTTTAGGGAATACCCACCCGACGATTCGTTTCCTGGCCCTCTTTATTGATTCGAGCGTTCGGCATGGACTTCATCCAAGAGCGACACAAGCCGCAATCGTCGTTGGACCGGCCTCGCGAACTCGTGGTGGCCTGCCCCCCGATGCGCAGCAACATCAACCTGTCGCGGATCGCGCGGGCCGCCGGCTGTTGCGGCATCCAGCGGATGATCTGCTGCGGCAATGCGAAGGTGATCGGCAAGATCGCTCGCGACGCCGCCGAGACGCTGCAAATCGACGTCCATCGCACGTTGCCGCCGGTGTTGGAACGGATGCGCCGCGAGGGCTATGCCATCATCGGACTCGAACAGACCACGAACGCCGTGTCGATCTTCGAGTTCGCATTCCCTCGCCGATGCGTTTTGGTCGTGGGCAACGAGCGATCGGGGATCGAGGACGACGTGCTTCGGCTATTGGACCGCGCCGTCGAGATTCCCGTCTACGGTGTCCCCTACGCCCACAATGCCGCGACAGCCACCGCCATGGCCCTCTACGAATACTGCCGCCAGTTTCCCCGTGGGTGAAACGGCTTACCCCCTCTTCTTGTGCGTCGCCTGGATAGGCGACTCGCGGCCGGAACGCGAATCGTGGTATCTTCCGGCTACGGTCAAAGTGTACCGTGGCCCTGTGAATTGGACGGCCAATTCATTTCGTTCCAACCCACACCGTTTCTGCCGCTCGACGTCCTCTGCAAGGAAATGAGACCTCCCATGAATACGAACAAAACCATCGTCGCCATCGCAATGTGCCTTTCGGCCATTCTCGCCATGACGAACATGGCCCAAGCGATCACCACGGTCCACGACGCCTACCCGTCGCAGGTGCCGGACGAAAGCCTGCCGGCGATCAACTTTGGCGACGCGCCGATGGGCTTTGGTCCCGATTCCTGGCAGAACAACCAAGACGGCGGAAAGGTGAATTGGAATGCCCGATACGTTGCCGACGGCGATTTTCTGTCGACGTTGTTTCCCACGCTGGCCGCGACGCTGACGGTCGGCGATATTGCCTCGATCGACTACTGGACCAAGCGTCCCGACGGTTCGACGGCAAGTCAAGATTGGGCGGTCTTCCTCTACACCCGGCCGCTTGACGGCGAATACGCGGTCAGGGGCGTCGGCGACGACTCGACTTGGTACAGCAAGCGTTTCGTCAATGACTATGGCATCCATACCGAGACCGAGACTTGGACCGAATACTCGACCGACTTGGGCATGCAGTTCCGAAAGAACAGCGGCACGGCGACCGGCTACATGTCGTTCGACAATCTCAAGACGACCTATGGCAGCGAGTTGATCGAGATGTTCAGCGTCCAAACGATGAGCAACTACGCATCCTTCAACGGCTACGTCGACGGTCTGACCATCACGCTGACCAACGGCGATGTGGGCGTCGTCAACTTCGTGCCCGAGCCGGGTTCGCTCGCCATTCTCTTCACGGCCTGCCTCGGGGCGGTCGCCTACATCTGGCGTCGTCGTCGCGGTTGATTGTTACGCCGACCTTAGAAGACTATCAGAAGCCCTGTCGGATTCGATTCCGGCAGGGTTTTTTGATTTATCGAGTCGCGTTGATCGGTTGTCCGCTTGTGTGTGCCACGGTCGGCTCGTCCCAATCGTGTTCGGCACGAAATGTGCGCATTTGTTATCCTGGTATTGGTTTTCCGCCAATTTGACAGGGTACCGCGACCGGCGCCGGCGGATTTCCGCCGCTGGGACGATTCCCCTCGGAGATCCCATATTCCGCACACTATTGCGATTCGATCCGGCGGAACTTGTCGGAGCGACCATCGAAACGACGACGCTGAGCCTGTGCGTGACTCGTGCGATCGGCAACAAGGGCAACGACATTTTCAACCCAAAATCGATGTCCGGCGAGTTCACCGTGTCGCTTCTGAGTCTGCCCGAGTCGCTCGATTGGACGCAGGGCTATGG
>JAEWUR010000383.1 GCA_023397045.1 Planctomycetota bacterium | reverse complement strand
TCTCTGAGAATGCCCTCCAAGTGCCGCGCGAACGATTCCAGCAGCCCGCGCGTCAGAAGTCTTTTCGGGAGGCGTCGTCCGCCAAGGTCGCAATAAAACAAGATTTCTGGCGAATATCCCTGTGATTGCGCCTATACAAATGGATCGCAGGTCGCCCTCCAGCAACTTATCGTCGGGAGAAACGCGTCGATGTTACGAAGCTTCTGCACCGCGATTGTCGCACTATCGCTGCCGTTCGGTAACATGGCTCAGGGGGATGCCGCCGTCGCCGACGACGACAATCCCGCGCTGAAATACCACACGATTTTGGCGAAACGTCCCGAGCCGGGATATCTATTCGACCGGTTCTACAATGCGTGGCTCGATCGCTCGACGACCGAATCGCTCCACGATTTCTTGCAGTCGGCGGCCGAGAAGTCGAACGCCGCCGGCGATCGCTTGCTCCTGGGTTTCTACTATGCCAAGCAGGCCGACGACGCGACCGCGATCGAGCATTACGCCAAGGCGCTCGAAAACGAACCGGATAACGCAGCGATCTGGTTCTACAGAACCCAGGCCGAGGGCAGGACTCTCGATTTCGAAAAGGCGGTCACCGACTTGCAGGAGGCTTGAAAGCGGCACCCCGACGAAAAGCTGGCCGTGCGCATCGAACGGCTGCTCGGCACCATGCTGCTGCGGAATCACCAGTCGGGAGAAGCGATCGGGATTTGGAGGTCTCTGCTGGCCGCGCATCCGGACGATGAGGAGCTTTTCGAAGACGTTATCGAATTGCATCTTGAAGAAGGGCTGTTCGAACAGGCCGTCGCGCTGTCCGAAAGCTTGATCGCGAAGACCAAAGACCCGTTCGCGGCCGTGACGCGCCGGTTGCGGCTGGGCGACATTCTCGATCGGTCGGGCCAACGGAAAAAAGCCATCGAGGTCTACTCGTCGACGCTCGAGCAAGCGGGAAACGACACCTGGCTGGAGCGCGAGATTCTGGCCCAGATCGAGCGGCTCTACCGCCGGGAAGACAATCTCGCCGGTTTGAAGGAGCAATACGTTGCGCTGTTGCATTCGTATTCGAAACGGATTGCGTTGCAGCGCCGCCGCTGCCGATTGCTGGTCGAAATGGGCGAAAATGACGCGGCCGTCGCCGAATACCGGAAGATACTCGAATTGACGCCCGGCGACCGAGGCAATCGCGAGGAGTTTATCGACATCCTCAGCCAGATCGGCCATCACGACACGGCCGTCGAGGAATTGAAGACGCTTTGCCAACAGAATCCCAAAGATGCGGAACTGCGCGTCCGACTGGCGAAGGCCCTGCAACAGGCAAAACAAACGGACCGAGCCATCGAGGCCGTCGACGAGTATCTTGCCGCCTCCGACGGAAGTGAGTACGCGTACCTCAGGGCGGCGCGGCTGGTCGAGCAGTTTGGCGACGAGGCCCGATCGGCCGAGGCCTATCGGCGCATGTCCGAGAAGTTCGCCGATTCGCCTTCCGCACGGGAAGCTTACGCGGCATATCTGTACGCGCACAACCATAAGGAAAAAGCGGTCGAGATATGGAAACGAATGGCCGAGACGGCCGACCTGAGTCAAACGCTCAATGTCCCTCGCGCGCTGACCGCGCGCGGCGAGAATGCCGTTGTCTTGGAGTTGCTGACCTCTCGCGAAAAGGAGTTCGGAAACGATCTCCTATTTCTTGGCCAACTGGTCGGCGCCGCGCTTCAACAGAAGAAATATGAAGAGGCCGTGCCCTGGGCCAATCGCCGCGTTGCGCTGTCGCAGACCGCTACCGAACTTGAGACGGCCGTGGCACAGGCGGTCACGGCAACCGGCGCAAGGCCGGGGCAAGAAGCCAAGGCCGGCGCGGAGCCGGGGCAGACGCCTGTAGTCATTGCGCAACGAAAAAGGGAACGCCGAACCAAGACGCCGCTCCTTCCGCCCCCGCCAAGGGGCACCAGTGAACAGCGCAAGGCCGGCGTTCCCTTCTTGGGGAACGGGCTTGGCTGCTTCACTGGTCGAGGGCTGTTCGCCCAAGTTGGCGGTTTGGAAGGAAGCAGGTTGACGCCAAAGGCGTCACGTCGAGTTGTCGCTTTCGTCCTACGACCGGTCGGCATGGTTGACAAGTAGGCCGCGCCGATCACCCCCGACTGCCCAACCTGCCACCCGACCGGGCTTAACAGGACCGGGGCCAGCGGCTAGACTCAGGCGACGGTGAATCCGAATGGGGCACCGTGTGCGCTTTCGGCGAAGAGACTGCCAAGGAGAACCGGCCGTGAGTTGGCTACTGTTCTTGGATGAGAGTGGGCACGACCACAAACAGATGCCCTACGAAGTGCGCGGTGGCGTGGCGATTCACGCCAGTCAGCTATGGCCGTTCGTCCAAGCGATGCAGCGGTTAGAACTCGACTTCTTTGGCTGCCAGTTGACACTCTACAAGAAGGAGTTGAAAGGCAGCACGCTCCTGGGCAAGAAGCAATTCCGTTTCGCTGACCAAGAAGCGATCATGGATGACGAAGCCCGACGCAAACACTGTCGCGCGTTTCTCACGAAAGGACTGGAGAAGAAGAACCCTACCCGCTCGGAGTTCACCGCCTATGGCCAAGCGTGCTTGGAGATGGCCACCGGCATTATGCAGTTGCTCCAAGCCCACGGCGCGGCGCTGTTCGCGGCGGTCGTTCCTCGTAGCATACTACTACGGGGCCGACTATCGCGCGATCGATTGGCGGGTCTACGGCCGTTTCGAGTCGTTGGTGATCAAGCTGTTCGAGCTTGAGGAAGACGCGTCGGTCTATCTTCTGCTCGATTCGAGCCGGTCGATGGAGAGCAAGTTTTTGTATGCGCGCAAACTGGCTGCCGCGCTCGGCTATATTGCGCTAAAAAGTCTTGACCGACTGGCGGTCTACGGACTGGCCGATTCGCTCGATCCGCTTCTGGAAAGCTGTCGCGGCAGTGCCAAAACGCTCCAGTTCCACCAGTCCTATCCGGCGGAATATCGGCTATTGCAGACGCTACCGCCGGCCGTTGCGGCTCTGCGCGAGCCGGATCCCAAAAGCATGATCGTCGACCTGCCGGTGCAGCGGGATCGGCGTTCGGCGGCCCATCTCTTCTACTATGCGGCCATCGCCGGCCTGTTGGGAAGCGTGTTGCTGCGACGGGTGTGAATCTCGACGAGGCGGCATTCGCGTTCGTGCATGAAAGCCGCAAGTTGTGCTCCGCAAAGCGGTCGCGAGTTGCGTGGCGACGGCAACGCACGGTCGGCGAGGTGCTTTTTTCTGGATTTTGCCCCTTCGGCGACATATTCAGGACTCTGCCGCCAAAGTTCCTTTTGCGGATTGCGTGTCCGCAATTCGGCCCTGGCGTCGGAGCCAATCGTAGCGTCGCAGCAGGCGCTTCCGTGTTTCGCGCATGTGGATGCCCATCGCTTTTCTTGCGGCCTTGGGATCATGCCGCCGTATGGCCTCGTGGATGGCCTTGTGGATTTGCAGGCTTTGCGTGAAATACTTGACCGGATCGGCCCAGACCGAAGGCGCATCGTGCCAGGCGCCAAACGAACGAGTCATAATCCGCAAATCCTCGACCGTGCGAAGCATGTGCCGATTCCCGGTCGCCTGGACCAGGATCGTATGGAAACGCAAGTCAGGTCCGTTCCACCTCCTCAGGAATTCGGCATTGTTGTCTGCCGAGCAACCTCGGCAGTCTGCGGCCACGCTTCGGAGTTCCTCCCATGCCGCATCAAATTCCTTAAGTTGCGCGGGACCGATCCGCACGGCCGCTTTTGCGGCGGCATGGCACTCGACGAGAGTCCACATCTCCATCAGGTCGACCAGTTCCTCGCGGTCGGATTCTTTAACAAACGCACCGCGATGCGGCAGATGTTCGACGAGCCCTTCGCTTTCGAGCTGACTGATCGCCTCGCGGACCGGGGTGCTGCTAATCCCCAGTTCGGCGGCCAGAGCGGCTGGCGACAGTCGTGCGCCGGCGGCCAAGCTACCGTCGAGCAGTTTTTGCCGGATTTGCGAGTAAACCTGCTCTCTTTGCGTGCGTTTCATGCCGTCCTCGCTCGTCCGCGGCGTCATTCTTCAAATCCAGGATATCAAGAACTATCATATCCAGTGCCTCAATTATCATTGCGCATCGGCCCTGGGTCAAGCGGTTTCTCTCCTAACATCGCCAGTTGGCGTCAGTATCGCATGTCACTCACTAGCAATAGGTTACGTGCCGTCTGGATGTGGGCGTCAGCCTTTTCTTCCGTGAAACCCCTTCGGTTGGCGTCACAACGAGTGGCCGTTTTATGCCGGTAATGCTTGACGAAAAACACGTTTTGTGGATAATCATTGACACCTGGATGATATTCTGTGGCACAGATATTATCGCATTCTGGGCAACGCGGACGCGTGCCGCACGTGCCAATCTCACCTCGGACAACAACTTGGATCGGTTCAAGAATAACCTAATAAGGAACTGATGATGAGCGAGCGAATGAAAGTAGTGGTGACCGACTTCATTGCCGATGAACTCGAACCGGAGAAGCGAATCCTCGGCGATTTGGCCGACGTTATCGGGCTCGATGGATATAGTGAGGACGATCTGGTAGGCCATATCGACGACGCCGACGCGATTATGCTCTATCACAACATGCGGATGACCGCGCCGAGCATCCAGCGGCTCAAACGCTGCAAGCTGATCGTTCGATGCGGCGTCGGTTATGACAACGTCGACCATGTTCTGGCACGGCAGCGCGGCATCAATGTGGCGAACGTGCCCGACTACGGCACGGAAGAGGTCGCCGATTCGGCCATCGCCATGATGATGACGCTCGCTCGCGGCGTTCACACGGTCAATTCCATGCTGCAAGAGACCTCGCGGCCGTGGATGTACACCCGGGTTGCCCCGTTGTATCGTTTGCGCAATCGCGTGTTCGGCATCGTCGGGCTCGGCCGCATCGGCACGGCAGCAGCCTTGCGGGCCAAGGCCTTGGGGATGGACGTCGTCTACTACGATCCGTACAAACCGACCGGCTACGACAAGGCCAATGGCATTCGCCGCGCCGATTCATTGGACGAGTTGTTTGCACAGAGCCAAGTGCTCAGCCTGCATTGTCCGCTGACCGAGGAGACGTTCCATATTGTCAATCGCGAAAGCGTCAAGAAGCTGCCCGTCGGCGCCTATCTGGTCAACACGGCGCGAGGAGCCGTCGTCGACACGTCCATCTTGCCCGACGTACTTGCAGATGGAACGTTAAGTGGGGCGGGCATTGACGTTTTGGAACAGGAACCGCCCTCGGACGACCACCCGCTGCTGGTCGCCTGGCGCGATCGGAACCACCCGGCCCATCATCGCCTGATCATCAACCCGCACTCGGCCTTCTAT
>JAEWUR010000377.1 GCA_023397045.1 Planctomycetota bacterium | reverse complement strand
GCTCTGAGACGACCCAGGCGACGCCGCCCAACGTGATCGCCATGGCCACCCAATGCGACAGCGTCAATTCATCGCCAATGCACGCCCAAGACAACAGCGCCGCCATCGGCGGCGTCAACGACAGCATCAGCAGCGACATCCGCGGCCCGATCAACAAATGCGCCTTGAAAATGCACAAGTCGCTCACGAAAAACCAGCACAAACCGGCAAGCCCCACGACAAGCCACGTCTCGGGCGACACGTCGAACGGCAGAATCCGCCCGCGAAACGCCAGACTGTAGCCCAGCATCACTACCGAGGCCAGGATGATGCGGATGAAGCTGACCGCCAGCGCGCCGATCCGCTTGCCCATGGCCGTCCAAATCAGCGTCGAAAACGTCCATAGGAAGGCGGTTGTCAGCGCGGCCAACTGGCCGATGAGCAAGTCGGACATGAAGCAAATCCTCAGTTCAAAGCATCAGCATTCCCACGCCCACCACGGCCACGACCGCACCGACCGCCGCCCGCAAACTCACCTTCTCGTGGTAATGGAAAATGCTGAACGGAAGGATCAGCACGGGCATCGTGGCGATGATCGTCGCGACCACCCCGGTCGGCGCATGACGCAGGGCGGCCAGGCTCAGCGCGACCCCGAAGAACGGCCCGACGATCGCCCCGAGCGTCAAAACCGCCATCGCGCGCCCGTGCCGCATTGCCGTCAACATGCTTGGCCAGCGCCGCCAAACCGTTATCAGAACAATGTAACACGCCATCGCAGCCACCGCGCGGATCAGCGTGGCCGCCACCGCATCGTAATCGCCGATCCCCTTCTTCGATAACACATAGCCGATCGCATGAGTCGCGGCCGCCACGACCGCCAACGCGACCCCTCGCCCCCAATGCCGGTGCATTCGGGGATGTGCCTCGTGCGTCGGCTCCTCCAAAACCACCCACGCCACGCCCCCCAGCGTCACGCCCATCGCAATCCACTGCCAGACCGTGAGCGCATCGCCGATGAACGCCCAGGAAATCAGCGCGGCCAGCGGCGGCGCCAGCGAGAATATCAGCAGCGAGACTCGCGGCCCGATCACCAAGAACGCCTTGATCAGACACAGATCGCAGATCACGAAACCCGTCAGTCCCGACGCGCTCAGATAGATCCAAACGTGCATCGGCGCGTCGCTCGGAAACCAGAATCCCCGGATCGCATAGCCGTAGACCATCATCAACGCGCCGGCGATGAACAACCGCAGAAAGCTGACGGCCAGCGCGCCGATGTACTTGCCCGAATAGGTCCAGGCCAGCGCCGAGAGCGTCCACAACACGGCGGTCGCAACGGCCGCCAATTCGCCGACCTGATCGGGAGACATGAAATGCACGCTTCGAACCGCGGTTCGGATGGGGGGTTTTCTTGGGGGTTGGCCGCTGCTATCGGATGATGGTACAATGCCGACCATTCCAGTGCAACAGGAGCTTGTCATGGGAACGACCCGCGTTCACCGTATCCTCGACGACGTCGGCTCGATCGCTTTCGCCGGCGTCTACGACGCCCTTTCGGCCAAATTGGCCCAAAAAGTCGGGTTTCCGATGGCCTTCATCTCCGGCTATTCCGTCGCGGCCACGGCCCTCGGCCAGCCCGATATGGGCCTGCTGACCCAAACCGAGATGATCGAACAGGCGCGGCGCGTCTGCCGAAGCGTCAATATCCCGATCATCGTCGACGCCGACACCGGCTATGGCAACCCGCTAAACGTCATCCGCACGGTCAAGGAACTGATCGACGCCGGCGCGGCCGGCTGCTTCCTCGAAGATCAGGTCTGGCCCAAAAAGTGCGGCCACATGCGCAACAAACGCGTGGTCGACCGCGGCGAATACATCGACAAGATTCGCGCGGCCGTCGAGACGCGCGGCTCGGCCGATTTCTTCATCGTCGCGCGAACCGACTCCCTGGCCCCGGTCGGCATCGACGAAGCCGTCGCCCGAATGATCGCCGCGCGCGAGGCCGGCGCCGACGCCAGCTTCATCGAAGCGCCGCCTTCGCTCGAATTGCTCGCGGAGATCGGCCGCCGCGCGCCCAAGCCGATGGTGGCCAACATGCTCGAAGGCGGTCGGACGCCGGTTCTGCCTCGCGAACAGTTGGCCGCGATGGGTTTCCAACTGATCGTCTATCCCTTGGCCGCGCTCTATGCCTCGGCCCGCGCGATCGAGAGCATCTACCGAAAATTGCACAACGACGGCACAACCCTCGGCCAGGAAGACCGCCTGATGACGTTCGCCGAGTTCAACGACCTGATCGGCGTCGAAGAGAAATACGCGCTGGCCGAACGCTTCGGCGTCTCCTAATTGCCCCCTCTCCCTTTGGGAGAGGGTTAGGGTGAGGGCCGCCAGTCAGTCCCCTCTCCCTTCGGGAGAGGGTTAGGGTGAGGGCTGCCAAGAAAAACCCTAGCCCCTCAATAATTAAACCTTAGCCCGCGAGCCCGCAACTCCGAGGCCAGCGCCGCCGGCGTCGTGAATTGCACGGCGTCGAAACCGACCGCCCGCGCCCCGGCAATATGCCCCGGCAAATCGTCGACGAAAAATATCTCCTCCGGCGGCACGCCGGCTAATTCCGCCGCGGCCTGAAAGATGGCCGCCTCCGGCTTCACGGCCCCAATCTCGAAACTCAGCACCCGTACCTTGAATCCGTTCGAAACGATCTGGTAGTGCTCGACGCAGTAGTTCCAATGAACGGTGCAGGTGTTCGACAGGATGCCGGTCGGATAGCCGGCCTGCTGCAACTGCGCCACGATCGCGGCCATCGGCCGAATCGGCTCAAAAATATCGCTGGCGGCCAGTGCCAGCGCATCGAGACTGGGCCGCGACCCGGTTGCCCGGCACACGGTCTCATAGAAACCCTGCTCCGACACCCGTCCCGACTCGTACTGCCGCAGCAGGTCCTCATCGGTGAAGATCGTTTTGATTCTGTCGGTGCCGACTCCAAAGACATCGGCGATTTGCCGAAACATCCGCTCCGCGCTGAAATCGATCAGCACTTTGCCCAGGTCAAAATAGAAAAACTTCGGTTGCATAGGTCGTAAGATAGCACGGCCGGCGTCGGATTTCTAGTGTAGTGCGTTACGCACCCCCGACATCATCCGGTGTGTGCCACTGGCTCTGCCAGTGCCTGAATTTGCCCGGAGTTTGGCACTGGCAAAGCCTGTGGCACGCAATACCGCTCTAGATGATGGTCTCCAAAATCTGGCGCACTACACGAGTGCCGTGCTAGGCCTTCACGGGTCCACTCGCTCGGCGATGGCCGCAGTCATCGCTGCCGTATTCAACCGCCCGCCCATATCACGAGTCAAGTTCCCATCGGCAATCGCCCGCTCGACCGCCCGCCGAACGACGGCCGCCGCTTGGTTCTCGCCAAGCCACTCCAGCATCATCGCCGCGCTCAGGATCGCACCGGTCGGATTCGCAATGCCTTGGCCCGCGATGTCCGGCGCCGAACCGTGGACCGGCTCGAACAACGACGGACTTCGCCGTTCGGGATCCAGATTGGCCGACGGATTCAGTCCCAAACTGCCCGTGATTCCGCCCGACAGATCGCTCAAAATGTCGCCGAACAGATTCGAGGCGACCATCACGTCGAACGTCTGCGGCCGCTGAACAAGATGCAGCGTCGCCGCGTCGATGTGCAATCGCTCGACCTGGACGTCGGCAAACTCGCCGGCCGTCTGCGCCAAAACGTCTTCCCACAACCCGAACGCGAAGGGCAGGGCGTTCGACTTCGTGATCATGGCCAATCGTTTGCGCCGTGATTGGGCCATCTTGAACCCGAACCGCAAAATTCGCTCGATGCCGCTTCGTGTGTGGACGGCCGATTGGACGGCCACCTCGCGCGGCGTGCCCTTGGCCAGCCGGCCGCCGTTCACGACGTATTCGCCTTCGGAGTTCTCTCGTACCACGACCAGATCGATCGGCTGTTCGTTGCGCAACGGACCCTGCAAACCCGGAAACGTTTTGGCCGGCCGCACATTCGCATACAAATCGAACGCCTGCCGCAACTGAATCAACGGCGCCAGCGCGACGCTGTCCGGTAACTTGGCAGGCCAGCCGAGCGCCCCCAAAAAAATCGCGTCGAAACCGCGCAAAACGTCCAAAAAATCGTCCGGCACAACATTGCCATGCCGATCGTGACGGCCAACGCCCCAGTCGAACCGCGTGCAGTCCAGCCGAAACCCGCCGACGACCTTCCCAACCTTCTCCAACACTTCCAGCGAAGCGTCCACAACCTCCGGGCCAATACCATCGCCCGGATAAAGAGCAATGCGATAGTTCTTCAAGATGCAATCCTAGGTGAAAAAACGAATTAACAAAACACCGGAATTACAGACACCAACGAGCCGGGGTTGTGTGCCCGTGCGATTGTCGATAACCTCCTGGCGTCTGGCCGCGTGAGCCAGAGTGCCAACCGCTGGTCCCCTCTCCCACCGGGAGAGGGCTAGGGTGAGGGCTGAAGCTCACAATCTTTTCATTTCTAGCTGAATTCGTTAGCGTAGTCCAATATTCATTCAGGTCCCGACTGCGCGACAATCCAGCATAGCAGTGGCAGCGGCCATTCGGTAGGGGGCGCGGATCGCCTCGACATCTGGTTGTGAGCCTCAGTCAGTCCCGTCCGGTCCCACGGCAATCGGGACATTGCACTATTCCCTTCCCGTCACAGACCTTGCACGGCACGCGAATCGGTGTCGCAAATCCATGTTTCGCTCCATTTATTGGATTGACTGCCATAACATCGATACGTTTTTCACCCACGGTGCCATTTTTGCATTGACGGTCAGGACATTTGACCGTTCTTCTACCATAACACGTAATGCACCATGGATCCTCCAGTGCCCGCCACGTCTTCTCCCGTTTCTCGAAGTAGCTTTCGGGCAGTGGCGTGCGCATTGGATAACATAGAGTTACTATCCGAAAAGTCGACTTCTCAGCTTGTTCGGTGATTTGTTCTGAGCCCAAAGGCGTCGTAAGGATTGGTGTTGGGGTGTAGTTGGGGACGTGATCCTTGAGAAAACCAATCACGTCTGCACATGCCACAGCGCCGGTATAACAAAAAAAATCTGCTGTCCCGACCTTCGTGAGTACACCGCATACATTGCCGCAATCATCGCAGACTGGCCCGCCACTGTTGCCGTGGTTCGCCGTGGCATCCATTGCAAACATCTTTTTGAAATATTCGTGCTCGTTGGGTAGGATTGCTATGACTCCGCGAGTAACGGTCAACGTAGGATCAACTTTTTCTATGCGGGGGAAGCCAAGGGTAAGCACATTGGCTCCTCTCTTCAGTTGTCCGGCGATTGGCAGTGCATTCGCATTGAGGCTTTTGACCTCCAGTATGGCCAAGTCAATGTCGGGATCATCTGAGATGGCAACAATTGCAGCCTTGCGGCGTCGTTCGCCGTCTCCGCGGGAGCATACAACTTCAACGCCATCGACCGGTGTCGTGCCGTCCCCTTGGCATACGACGTGACGATTAGTCACAACATAGCCCTCGTAGGCCAAGAATCCAGAACCCCATCCAACTTCTCGGAGTTGCATTGCAGGATCGCTGGTTGGAATTCTTGCACCAGACGGTTTTGGGGTACCGGGTTGCGTTGTGTCGTTTTCTTGATTGTCCTTGGTGACAAGAATGTCTGTGTCATACGGAGGGATATACAGCCAGCCGGTCCGATCATCATACTCACCGGCGTCAGTGGTTGCGGCCACCGATGCGTAGAGATTACTCGCTCGTCGCAGAATGGCTGGTGAAACATCGATCTTCCGTTGGCCTGATAACGCAACAAATTTGCCCAGATTTTGGA
>JAEWUR010000353.1 GCA_023397045.1 Planctomycetota bacterium | reverse complement strand
GATTCACACAGATGAGATTGAAAATCTGTGTTAATCGGTGTTCATCTGTGGTTTCGTCTTTGCGCGACCGTCGAAGCGTGCGATGGCCGACGATCTATTTCGTCAGGGGCGAATAGTCATAGACGTTGAACACGGTATCGTCCGACAGCGACACCGTATGCCCATCGCAGAACGTTACGATCCGAATGCCAGGATGGAAGGAGGCGGCTGGGCTGGGCAACACCATTTCATC
The DNA here is from genome assembly GCA_023397045.1 of Planctomycetota bacterium. GTDB lineage: Bacteria > Planctomycetota > Planctomycetia > Pirellulales > Thermoguttaceae > JAEWUR01. Next base: position 6,812 of record JAEWUR010000353.1, on the reverse strand, counting down.
AGTGATCAGATCGCTGTCAAGCGGGCGGAAATTGTCGGCTACTACCCCTTTTCCGATTTTTCCGCCGGAGAGAGCCGGCGCAGACACGTAGTTGAATCCAAATTCCTTCGCGGATACCAGCGTGTTTGTGGGTGCGCCGGCGTTAATCGTGCTCCAAAGACGCGGCCCCGTTTGGCCATCAGCTCGCTCGCGTTCCGAAAGCATTGGCCGTTGCGCCGGCGAACCAATGCTCGACAGCGAGATTGTCTTTGACGAATATAGCCAGAGGTTTCGGAATACGCCGTTCTGATACGCCTGCTGGTTCGCCTTTTGCGTCGCATCGGATGTGTATTCCGTTGGCTCATCCAGCACCATCGCCGAACCCACGTTCACCGTGTATGACAGGCATGGTGCATCAAGCTCGGCCGTGGCGATCGGATCGTCGGGACACACCAAGACGTCGATGTGAGGAGAGGGCGTCGTTCCACTAACGTAGCCATATCGCCAGCCGCCCGCGTCGGCCCAAAGATCGTTTCGGCCGAGGTATTCCAACAACACGGGAATCCAGGTTGTAACGGTTCCCTTCACCGTATTCGCGTAGCCTGGCAGATGGCGCTTGGCTCCGTCGTAGCCGATGATGGCCACGGCGAGGTTGTGCTGGTTGTTCGAGCATTGGGCGATTCGGGCGCGGCCCCGGGCGGCTTGGATGGCCGGCATCAGCAGGCCGACCAGAACGCTGATGATCACGATCACCACAAGCAATTCCACCAGCGTAAAACCGAGAGAGGCATGGTGGATGGTGGATGGTGGATGGTGGATGGCGGACGATGGAACGCCCTGACCCTTGTTCCCTGTTTTCCGACGCATAAGACCGACTCCCTGTTTCCGCTCGATTCGACACAATGCCCTTGGCCAATTGTCATTCTTGCAGAATCCGTCCAAAAATGAAAGAGCGGCGGGGAGGTGGATGGTGGATGGAGGATGGAGGATGGTGACGTGCGGTCCCCTCTCCCTTCGGGAGAGGGTTAGGGTGAGGGCGACGGTTCGAGAATGGTGGATGGAGGATGGTGGATGGTGACGTGCGGTTCCCTCTCCCTCGACCAAAGGCCCGGGGGTTTTACGCCTGGGGAGTCTGTAGGTTATGCTTCAGCATAACAAAACGTTAGCCGCCAAGGTTGTTATGCTGAAGCATAACCTACGATGGTGGGAAATGCGGGCTAGAGAAAGGCTCGCTGGGGCGTTCTTGGACTCGCCCTGGGACGACGGCCCTCACCCCCGGCCCCTCTCCCAGAGGGAGAGGGGACGAAGACGTTGCTGCCCTTCTCGCAGAGGGGGATTGGGCGAAACATAGTGCCCGTGCTATAGCACCGGGCCTAACACGGCCTTCGGCGGGCAATGCCCGTCAACGGGCCGTTCGCTTTTCTTGACTATACGGCGTAAGGCTTTGCAGAGAACAGGAACAATCGTTTTGGGAACACAAGCCGCCCTCACCCCCTGCCCCTCTCCCGCGAGCGGGCGAGGGGAGACGCGTCGCCAACCGACGAAGCCACGGTCGAACTGTCTGCCCCTCTCCCGCGAGCGGGCGAGGGGAGACGCGAAAGGCGGACGAACTCCACGGGGGGCTTGCAGGCTCTCGAAGACCGAAGTATAAGGGGGTAGTCATGACGCGTTTCGCACTCGGCATCATCTCATCCCGCGTTCGGTTGGCGATCGGGTTCGCGTTGGTTTTCGGCGTGGCGGGCTGCGGCTCGACCGCCGAGGAACCGGCCGTCGGTCGATCGGCGACTGGGCAATCCGCCCGTTCAGAAGGAGCGAACCATATGAGCATCGCGATCACCAGCCCGGCGTTCACCCAAGGGCATCCGATTCCGAAGAAGTACACGGGCGAAGGCGTCGACGTATCGCCCCCGCTCGAGTGGAAGGATATTCCGCAAGGCACGAAGGAATTGGTGCTGATCTGCGACGATCCCGACGCGCCGACCGAGGAGCCTTGGGTGCATTGGGTCATCTACAAGATTCCGGCCAGCGTCCAAAGGCTGCCCGAGGGAGTGCCGCGCAAGGCGCGATTGAAGGATCCGCAAGGAGCGTTTCAGGGCAAGAACTCATGGCCGGCCGCCGAGGCGATTGGCTATCGCGGGCCGATGCCGCCGCCGGGACATGGCGTGCATCATTATTATTTCAAGCTTTACGCGATCGACGCCCACATGGTGGTTGAGCCGGGCATGGACAAGAAGAGGATCCTTGCCGAAATGCAGGGCCATGTCCTGGGCGAGGGCGTTTTGATGGGCACGTATCAGCGGTAGGCGCGGCAGGCGTTGCGACGCGACGTGTTCGAGTCGAGCAACGACTATTTCATTTCGCTATCGGACGGTTTCGCGCCGAGGTCCGATTCGTTGAAGAAATGGAACGGCGTCGGGCGGTAGTCGCCGACCAGCGCGACGTCGGCCCGGGCGGGAATCTGGTCCTCCATGCCGACGCACCAGTAGGCGGCGTTGACCAGCAGACGTCGCAGGCCTTCGCTCAACAGGTCCTGGCTCGATCCCATCGTTGTTGTGAACGCTCGGCCGTTATGTCCCGGCGAGCCTTCGTAGGTCTTCTTCCACGCGACCGGCAGCATCGGATCGTTTTTCGGTCCGTCGACGGGCGGATCGCTCGGATTCATGCCGGTCAGCACCTCGCCCAAGACCAGGGCCTTGCTGTCGCCGGGCAGCGGCAGACGCACCGTGTAGACGTCGGTCGGACCCCAGATATCCTCGCAGCCGCGAACGATCGGGTCGTTTTCGGCGCCCTTGGCGATGACGCCGCGGGTGCTCTCGTGGCCATGATTGCCGTGATGGCTGATCCAGGTTTCGCCCAACACTTGCCGGCCGAATCCACCGTCCCACTGCTGGCTCTGCCAGCCGAACCGGGCGTAGTTTTTTCCCTCGGGGATGTTGAAGGCATGGGTGGCGGTTCGCAGGCCGATCACGGGTTTGCCGGCGGCCACGTAATCGGCGACGTGCTTCATCTGATCGTCAGGCAAGTCGCGAAATCGGGCCGCGATGATCATCAGGTCGGCCTTGTCGAGGGCTTCCAGCCCGGGAATGTTGTTGAGCACTCGCGGGTCGATCAAGCCGGTGGCCGGATCGACGGCGAACAGCACGGTGCAGGTGAATCCATGCCGCTTGGCGAGGATCTTGCCCAACTGCGGCAACCCCTGTTCCGAACGATATTCCTCGTCGCCCGAGATCAGGACGACGTTTTTGCCCTTGCCGGGCCCCTCACCGCCCTGGTAGACGACCCAAGGCTTGGCCGAATCGTTCTGCGAGACCTCGCGGATGCTGGGCTTGTCGGGACCGGGCATGTCAGCCGGGACTTTTTGGGTCACCTTGCCCGTGGCAGCCCATTCCGCGCCGCGCAGGAAAGTCTCGATGAACGCGACGCTTTGGAGTTGCTCGCCGGCATGGCCCAGGAGCGTCGAAAAGACGCGGCCCTTGCCATAGCCGATCGTCATCAGCATCGGCTCGTTCTCATCGGTGCCGCCTTTTTCTTTCGGAGCGAACGCCGTGGCCAGGACTTCGACGTTTTCGGCCGGTCCGCGCATCCGGCAATACAATTCGTCGCTCGATTGCATGAAGGCGGTGGGCAGGCCCTTGGTGATCGGATGGTTCGGGTCGCGCACGACGACCTGGAACTCCTGCGAGGGGCCATGAAAACCGGCCTTGCCGGGCGGATCGATGCCGCGGACGACTTTTCCGTCGCGCCAGCAGAGATACACGCCGGCCGTCTCGTCGCGGTCGCCCCAACCGCCGACGCCGATGATCTTGTTATACTCTTCCCATTTGGGGAACGCGGCCGCGGCAAAATGATAGACCACTACGCCGCCGCCGTTGGCCACGTAGTCGACAAACGCCTTCTGGGTGGCCTCGGGCCAGTCGTCGCCCTGATAATTCAGCACAACGAGTTTGTAGGCGGCGAAGTCGGGCTGGAAGCCGCTCATGTCCTTGCCCGGCTCGGGCGAGGTGGCCACGTCGACCGTGAACATCCCGGTCTCTTCCAGGAGCTTCTTCAGGATCGGCGTCGTTTCCTTCCAGTTGTGGGCGTTCTGGCCGTCGACGATCAGCGTTTTCATCGGGGCGGCCACTGCCAGGGCAGCCATCGTCGTCCAAATGCACAATGCGGCACCACAGCGACTGAGAGACATGCAAGTGCTCCTGCAAAAAAGGTGGGGGGATGGGAGTGTCAGGTGGGGATGATTCAACAAAACAGTATACCACCAAGGCGCGGCCCGCACAATCGCCGTCCCTCGACCTCGGCCGGGGTTTGTGCCAGAATAGTAAAGACGCGAAAAACAATAACTGTCGTCATTTGCGCCAAAATCGGCAGGGGCGTCGCGAAGCACGCCCCGGCAAATTGTCAAGTTATTCCATTGCTTAAACTAAGATATGAAACCGATCGCAACCATGGACGAAACCACCCCCTCGAAAAGGCCGACGCTGACCGACGTGGCCCAGGCGGCCGGCGTTTCGCGGTGGTTGGCCGGCCGGGTGCTCAACGGCGGACGCGGCAACACGCGCGTCGCGGCTGCGACGGCCCAACGGGTCCGCGATGCGGCCCAATTGCTGAATTATTTCCCCAACCATGCCGCGATGCTGTTGCGCGGCCAGCGTTCGCACACGTTCGGCATCCTCGTGGCGTCCTCCGGCGACCCGTTGCGCGCGCGGTTGGTCGAGCACCTCGACGCCGAGGCGATCAAGCTGGGATGCAGCGTGCTGATCGGCAACACCATCGGCAACCCGGCCGTCGGACCCGACCAGTTCGACCGCTACGTCGAAGAGTTCGCGCGGCGCGGCGTCGACGGCGTTTTCTGCGCCGTCCATCACTGGTTTCAGGGCGATCGGCGGCGGCTGATTGGCCGGCATCCGAACACGATTTTTTACGAAGATCCCGGGATTCCCGGCGCGATGTATGTTTCGGCCGATCGCGAGGAGGCCGTTCGGCTTGCCGTGCGTCATCTACTGGAACGCGGCCGACGTCGGATCGGACTGGCCGTGATGACGTTGGCTCGCCGGCCGCATCTGGCCCGGCTGCATGGTTATCAACATGAATTGCAGAGCCACGGCCTGGCCATCGACGAGCGGTTGATTTTCAACGGGGCGGTGGTTCGGCTTGCGTTCGCCAAGTACGACGATTCGCAGGGGCGCTGGCAGTTTCCGACCGAGACGACCGATGCGGCCATCGAGTACCTTGTCGTTCAGGGCAAGGCCGACGCGATCATTGCGCACGATGATTTTTGGGCCGCGGCCATGATCAAGCGGCTGCGCGCGCGGGGTCTGCGCGTGCCCGACGACGTCGCGGTCGTCGGATATCAGAACCATTTCGTCGCCGACTGGACCGACCCGGCGTTGACGACCGTCGATCTCCAGCACGGATTGGCCGCCCGGCAGATGGTCGACATGATGGCCAAATCGTTGACGGCGGGCCCGTTGCCCGAGAACGAACGAGCGGTCAGCATTCTGCCGAGGTTGATTGTTCGGGAATCGGCGTAGCGAAGCGTCTTGGGTGCGGCATCGAGAAAACCGGATTACGGCCGCTCGCGCCGGAGTTTCCACGAGGTCTTGAGCATCCCCGGCAAGGAATGCGCGATCAGCGAGAACCAACTCCGATACGGCAGTTGATAGTCGGGCACGGGATCCATCGTCAGCGCTTGCCGGTTGCACGCCAGCACGCACAGTCCGCAGCCGATGCAACGTTCGCGAATGTGGTGATACGTCTTCCCGTGCGTGTCGATCGCAATGGCTCCCATCGGACAGCTCTTGGCACACAGTCCGCAGTGGGTGCATTTCGACAATTCCAGCCGCGGCAAGAAATGCGGCGGCGCGATGGAACCCGGGGCGTTGAACTCGTTGATCATTCGCAAGGCATGGCAGCAACAGCCGCAACAGGAGCAAGAGCATTGCCCCTTGGTCGAGCGGACGTTCATCATCCAGTTGACCATCCCGTGTGCTTCGGCCTCGCGTTTGATATCGATCGCTTCCTTCTTCGAGACCTTTCGCATGAGTCCGTCGGCGATGCCCTGTTCGGCCCAGGTGCCCATCACCAGACAGTTGCCGAGCGGTTTTCCGCAACCTTTGCCCAGCGCCTGCATCGACATTCGGCATTGGCACTGCCCCACCCCGAAGATGTCAAACTCGTCCAGAACGACCTCGAGTTTGTCGGTAGGCAGCGCCATCGGATGGGCATCGATCGCCTTGCCGACCGGCAGATACCGCACGACCGGCGTCGGATAGTCCTGATAATCCAACGAGTAGCCGGTCTCGTACAATGCCTCGAACAATTCGATGAAACGGCGATGCCAGTCGGTCAGCGACTCGGGCGTGTGAGAGAAAAGCACCATTTCGAAGATGCCGGGCATGATCGGCAGCATCCGATAGCGCCGGTCATCGCCTTTGCCGCTGTAGACGATCGCGCACTTCTCGTCGGACAAGCGATCGAGGATCGGCTGCACCTGTTCGAGCGGACGATGCTCTCGCCGGGCGAGATCGGCCGCGCTGCGGCCGCGGTACATCCCAAGATGGCGAGCAACGGCGGCCTCTTCCTCGGTGAACACGTGTTGCACGAACGCCATGAGTTCGTCGCAGATGGGCGGACCGATCCGAATCGTGCTGGCCAACGCCTGGGCTACGTCGCGATAGGCCTGCGGCAGATGAGGGTAGTCGCTAAGCCTTCGAGGGCGCACCGTTTTCAGTTTCGGCGTCGTGGGTCCGATGACGTGTTGGTTGATCTCGACGATCCGGCGGCTGTTTTCCATGCCGGGCATTGTACCGCTACTTCACGCCCGAGATCAAGCGGAC